>NZ_JBVHVT010000089.1:0-36436 GCF_055564695.1 Streptomyces sp. NPDC029014 | reverse complement strand
CGGTCGCGGCATGCCGAAGACATGCGTGAGCCACTCACGCGAGGGAGAGGGGTTCGACCCGGCGGGGGGCTGTGCGCCCCGGCCGCCTCGGCGACAACACCAGTTAGCCAGGCCGTCGCCGCCCTGGCAAAGCCCCCCTTCTACTACGGGTCCTCGAAGGTCGCTGGTGGCGGGGTGGGTGCCGTGAGGCCTGCGAGGGGGCTGCGAGGGGGCTGGGGGAGGGCCGCGAGGGAGAGGTGGTGGGCCTACTAGGGCGGGCCGTATGTGACCTGGGTCCTGTGGGGTGCCTCACCGTCAAAGGCCTCGAATGTCACCTTCTGTGGCTGCTTGTACCTATTTCTGGGTGTGTCCCGGGCCACTTCCGGCCCCTGAATCGAAGGAGACCGGGGCGTCGAAGGCCGCTTTCCGAGTCGCCCGGCGCAGTGCCTTCAGCAGCGTGCCGCCGAGCGTGAGGGTCAGTACGACCGTCAGTGCGGCCCGGCCCAGGTCCCAGCCCAGCGAGGTCGCCAGGCAGTACGCGAGGAACCGGGCCAGGTTCGCCGCGACCGGATCCCCCGGATGGAACGACACGCCCTGCCCCATGCCCTGCAGCAGGACCCAGCCCTGCAAGTTCATGATCGTCCCGTACGCGAACGAGCCCACGAACCCGTACGCCGCCAGCATCAGCAGCTCCGCCCGGCCCCGGACCCGCTCCGGCCCGGGCAGCAGCCCGGCACCCAGCGCGAACCAGCCGAGGGCCAGCATCTGGAACGGCATCCACGGCCCGACCCCGCCGGTGAGCAGGGCCGACGCGAACATCGTCACCGAGCCCAGGACGAAGCCGAAGCCGGGGCCGAGGACGCGGCCGCTGAGCACCATCAGGAAGAACATGGGCTCCAGGCCGGCCGTCCCCGCACCGAGCGGCCGCAGGGCGGCGCCGACCGCGGCCAGGACGCCGAGCATCGCCACCGCTTTGGCGTCCATGCCCTGGTCGGCGATGGTCGCCACGACCACCCCGACGAGGAGGGGGAGCAGCGCCGCGAAGAGCCAGGGGGCGTCCTGGGAATGGGCGAGCCCGGACTGGCGGTCGGCGAGGAGCGGCCAGCCGAACGCGGCGATGCCGATCAGGGTGACGAGGACGAGGGCGACCGCGGCCCGCGGGCCGATCCGGACGGGGCGGTTCACGGGGTTCACGGAGTAGCCCCCTGTGCCCCCGGGTCGGACGCCAGGGCGGCTGCGACCTCGGGCACGGTGAGCCAGTGCCCCGGTGCCAGGATCTTGGCCACCTGGGGGGCGAAGGCCGGCGAGGACACCACGACCTCCGCGGTCGGCCCGTCCGCGACGATCTCACCGCCGGCCAGGACGACCACCCGGTGGGCCAGCTCCGCCGCCAGCTCCACGTCGTGCGTCGCCAGGACGATGGCGTGCCCGTCGCCCGCCAGCTCCCGCAGGATCCGGATCAGCCGGGCCTTGGCCGCGTAGTCCAGGCCGCGGGTCGGCTCGTCGAGCAGCAGCAGCGCCGGCCGGCCGGTGAGCACCAGGGAAAGGGCGAGGGCCAGCCGCTGCCCCTCGGAGAGGTCGCGCGGGTGGGTGTCGTCGGCGACCTCGGGCAACAGCGCCGACACCAGGTCGCGGCAGGTGCCGGGGGCCGCCCCGGCATCGGCGTCGGCGGCGGCGCACTCGGCGGCGACCGTGTCGGCGTACAGCAGGTCGCGGGGCTCCTGCGGGACCAGCCCGACGCGGCGCACCATCTCCGGCGGCGGTGTGCGGTGCGGCACCCGGCCGCCGACCGACACCTCGCCGCCGGCGGGGGCGAGGGTCCCGACCAGGGCGCCGAGGAGGGTGGACTTGCCCGCGCCGTTGCGGCCCATCAGGGCCACCGTCTCACCGGCCGCCACCGCGAGGTCGATGCCGTGCAGGACCTCCGCGCGCCCGCGGCGCACCGACAGGGCGCGGGCCCGGGCGACGGGGGTGGTGTGGGGGGTGGGCGCCGGGTGGGTGTGCGGGCTTGCGTTCGGGGTGGGGGCCGGGTCGCCGGTGCGGCGGAGCAGGCGGGTCAGGAGGCCGGGGCGGGTGGGGGGCTGCGTTGCCGCTGCCAGCGCCGCTGCCGCTGCCGTCTCGGGCTCCGGCGTCGGCGTCGGCGTCGTCCCGGGGTTGGTCGCGGGGTGGTCGGCCGAGGGGCGCGGGGGCGCAGCCGTTGTCCGGTGCGGGGGGCTCAGCTCCGACAGGCGGTCCCGCAGTGGGGGTGCCAGGCGGCGGGCGTCGCGTACCGACAGGGGGAGCGGGGACCAGCCGGCCAGCCGGCCCAGCGAGACCACCGGCGGGTGCACGGGCGAGACGGCCATGATGTCCGCGGGGGATCCGATGACCGGGGCCGAGCCCGGCCCGGGCAGGAGCAGCACCCGGTCGGCGTACTGGACCACCCGCTCCAGGCGGTGCTCCGCCATCAGCACGGTGGTGCCCAGGTCGTGGACCAGCCGCTGGAGCACCGCGAGGACCTCCTCCGCGGCCGCCGGGTCCAGGGCGGAGGTGGGCTCGTCCAGGACCAGCACCTTGGGGTGCGTGGTCAGGACCGAGCCGATGGCGACGCGCTGCTGCTGCCCGCCCGACAGGGAGGCGAGGGGACGGTCGCGCAACTCGTTCAGGCCGAGCAGGTCCAGGGTCTCCTCGACGCGGCGGCGCATGACGGCGGGCGCCAGGCCCAGGGATTCCATGCCGTACGCGAGCTCGTCCTCGACCACGTCCGTCACGAAGTGGGAGAGGGGGTCCTGGCCGACCGTGCCGACGACGTCCGCCAGCTCGCGCGGCCGGTGGGTGCGGGTGTCCCGGCCGTCGACGGTGACGCGGCCGCGCAGGGTGCCGCCCGTGAAATGGGGGACGAGGCCGGACACCGCCCCGAGGAGGGTGGACTTGCCGGAGCCCGACGGGCCGACCAGCAGCGTGAGCTCTCCTTCGGGGACGACCAGGTCGGCGTCGCGGAGGGCGGGCTGCGCCGCGCCGTCGTAGGTGACCGACACCTGCTCGAAGCGGATCACTGCGACGCCTCCTTCTGCGGAACGGGGCGGGGAGCTGGGGCCCGGATTGGCTCGGGCTCGGGCTCGGGGGCGTGGGTGGGGGTGGGGGTGGCGGTGCGGGTGGGGGCGGCCAGTGGCCCCGGGACCGGTGCCACTACGGCGGGGAGCAGGCCGATCATCACCGCGACCGCCGGCCACAGCGGCAGCACGGGGGCCGTCAGCGGGACCACCCCCGGCCGCAGGGTCTGCGGGTCGGCCCCGGACGCGTACACGAGGGCGGCGGCGACGACCGCCCCGGACCCGGCGACGAGCCACGCACGCACCCCCCAACGGTCCGGCCGGTAGCGGGTCCGGACGCTGCGCCGCCCGCCGAGCCGCAGCCCGGCGAGGGCGAGCGCGAGACCGACGAGCAGGACGGGCAGGCCGTACGCGGCCCCTTCGGCGGCGAGCAGTCCGTACGTGCCCGCGCACATGCCGAGCAGGCCGCCCAGGGTGAGCGCGGTGGTGGTGTGCCGTACGGCGGAGGGGACCTGGGCGGTACGGCCGTAGCCGCGCGCGTCCATCGAGGCGGCGAGCGCGACGGACCGTTCGAGGGCGCCCTCCAGGACCGGCAGGCCGATCTGCAGGATCGCCTTGACGCCGCCGGTGGGGCGGCCGCGCAGGCGGCGGGCGGTACGCAGGCGGGCCACGTCGGCGACCATGTTCGGCGCGAACGTCATGGCGACGACGACGGCTACGCCGGCCTCGTAGAGGGCCGCCGGAAGCGACTTCAACAGGCGGGCGGGGTTGGCGAGGGCGTTCGCGGCGCCGACGCAGACGAGGAGGGTGGCCAGCTTGGCGCCGTCGTAGAACGCGAAGACGAGCTGCTCGCCCGTGACGCGGCCGCCGAAGCGGATGCCCTGCGCCCACGCGGGGAGGGGGACCTCCGGGAGGGTGAACAGGAGGTGCGTACCGGGGATCGGCGAACCGAGGAGTACGGAGAACAGCAGCCGCAGGCCGATCACGAACAGGCCGAGCTTGAGGAAGGCGGCGTACGAACGGGCCCACGGCGCGGCGGTGCGGCGCGCGGCGACGACGTAGCCGGCCACCGCGATGATCAGCCCGAGGAGGAGCGGGTTGGTGGTCCGCGAAGCGGCGGTGGCCAGCCCGAGGGCCCACAGCCACCACGCCCCCGCGTGCAGGGCGTTGCCGCGCCGGGCTTCCGGGGCGGCGTAGCTGCGCGTGGGGGCGGGGGCAGCGGTGCGGGTGGTGCCGGTGGGGCGAGTGGGGCGGGGAGTCATCGGCGGCGTCGGGCGGATCGCCGGACGGCGGCCAGCGCCACGGCGGACAGCACTGCCAGGCCGGCCACGGGGCCCAGCCACGGGCTTTCCGTCTCCTTGGCCTCTGACCTCTCCTTCTCCCTCTCCTTCTCCGTTTTCTCGTTCTGCGGCGCTGTGGCCCCCGGGGCGTCCGCGATCTGCTCGCCGCAGCCCTGCTTCGGGTAGCCCGAGATCGCGCAGAGCAGCGCCGCGCTGTTGTAGCGCAGCGGCTTGGCCACCTCCGCCAGGGCCTCCGCGGCCGTGGCCTCCGGGGCCAGCTGGGCGCAGGCCGTGCGCGGGGCGTCCTGCGGCGGGGCGTTGCCGGCCGGGGCGTCGGCGGGTACGCCGAAGTCGATGACCACGGCGACCCGCTTCCGGCCCGGCGCCGCCGGGGTCGCGGAGCAGACCGCGTCGAAGTCCGCCGCCGCCCGCGGCCGGGCGGCCTCGGCGGCCGCGTCCTTGCTCACCGCGAAGCGGAACCCCTGGACCGAGCCGTCGGCCGGGCGGGCCGTCGAGGGGCCCTGGGTGGCGTACGACCACTGGCCGCCCGTGCCGTCCCAGAACGACCAGTAGCGGTACCCGGCCGCCAGCGCGGGCGAGGCCGCGATCAGCGGGAGGGGGAGCGAAAGGAGGAGGAGGGGGAGGAGCGCCAGGACGGCCGGGGCCGAGCGCCGGGGCAGGCGTATGCGCAGGTGGCGCGTACGCCTGCCGGTGCGGGGGCTCGACATGTCAGAGCTGGTTCTTCTTGCGGCGGCCGCTCAGCAGGATGCCGATGCCCGCGCCGGCCGCGGCGCCCACACCGATCATCCACCAGATGTTCTGGTCGTCGGAGTCGGTCTTCTCGTCGTCGTTCTCGTTGGTGTTGCTCTTGGTGCCGTTCGGCTCGGGCGTGCCCGCGGCCTGCGGGGCCGGGCCCGTTGCGTTCAGGGCCGCGACCAGGTCCGCGCCGCCGAACGCCTTCGGGTCCGTGCCCGTCGCGTGCGCGGCCAGGACCAGGGTGCCGAGGGCCGCCGGGCTGCCCTTGGCCCACTCCGCGGAGTTGCCCTTCAGCCACTCCAGCGCGCCCGCCGCCGACTGCTTGTGCCCGGCGGCGGCCAGGGCGATCACCGCGTCGACGGTGTTGCCGGTGTCCGGGGTCGGCTGGTCCGAGCCGGGGGTGACGGCCATGAGGTGGTCGCCGCCCTTCTTCAGGGCCTCGGCCAGGTAGCCGGCCCCCGCCTGGCCGGCGGCCTCCGGCTCTGCCGCCGCGGTGCAGTTCGACGGGCCCGCGGGGGTGTCCTTCGCCGCCGGGGCGACGACCGCGCCCTTGCCCAGGGCGGCCAGGGTCGCGGCGGCCGTCGCGTCGGCGTTGGGCAGCAGCTTCCCGTCGGCGGGCTGGTACGCGAAGGCGCCCCCGTCGGAGGGCGGCTGGGCGGAGCAGCCCAGCTGGAACGCGAGCAGGCCGTCGTACGCGGACTTGCCGGCCTTCGACTTCACCGCGGCCGGCTTCTCGCCCGCCACGCCGAGGGCGCTGACGACCACGGCGGTGGAGTTGGCGTCGCTGGGGGAGCCGGGGACGAAGGCCCAGCCGCCGTCCTCGCCCTGGACGGACTTCAGCCAGTCCACGCTCTTCTTCACGGCCGCGTCCTGGCCGCCCAGCGTCTTCAGGGCCTGGACGGCCATCGCGGTGGCGTTCGTGTCGTACATCGTCGTGGCGTCGCAGGCCACGGCGGCGTCCGCGCGGAAGGAGGCGAAGCCGCCGTTCGCGCACTGCTGCCCGGCCAGCCAGGCGACGGCCTCCTTGGCGGGCTTGACGCCGACCGTGTGCTGGGCGAGCAGCGCGACGGACTGCCGCCAGACGCCGTCGTACGTGGGGTCGTTCTTGCCGTACAGGCCCGAGGGGATCACCGGGGGCGTCGAGGCCGACGGGGCGGGCGCGGCAGGCGCGGCGGGTGAGGCGGGCGCGGCGAGGGCTGCGGGGGCGGCACCCGCGCAGAGCACGGCGGAGGCGGCGAGCGCTGCGGCGCTGCGGCGGATGTTCATGCGGGCGGGTGCCTCTCGTGCTGGGGAGCGGGAGGCAGGCGCGCGCTGGGCACCGGGCTCCGGCTCCGTTGACCTCGACGGTGCCGGCCGCCGGGGACTCCGGCGACACGAGCCGCGCACCTTCGTGTACGGGGCGGTCCGGCTGCCGCCCGGCGGGGCCGGGGCGGGTCACGGTTGCGGGTCAGCGCCGGAATTGCACCGGCTTTCCCCCGTACGGAAGGGTGGACGACGGGCTTACTGTACCGGCCGGTATTGCGGGTGCTGGTGGCACAGGGGGCGGGCGGCCCTTACCTGGGGGTTTCCGCCGGGATGGGGTGGGGGTGTGTCGTTCGGGTGCGGGCCGTCCCCCTCAGAGGGCGCGGTACGTGGTCGGGGTGCTGCCAGGCACCGGCTCGGCCCGGCCCTGTTTCACCAGGCGGCGCAGGTGCGCCTCCGCCTCCGAGACGGCGATGTTGCGGGAGCCGTACGGGATCTGCTCCCAGGGCCGGTTCCACTCCATCCGTTCCGCCAGCCCCCAGGGGGTCAGCGGCTCGGCCAACAGTTCCCACAGCCCGGCCAGCCGCTCCTCGTGGTGGCGCAACAGCTCGCGGACCCGGGTGGGGGCGTCGGTGAAGGCGTGCTGGTGGGCGGGGAGCACCTCGGCGGGGTCCAGGCGGGCGATGCGTTCGAGGGAGTCCAGGTAGTCGCCGAGGGGGTCGGTGGTGCGGGTGTCCTCCGGGTGCTCGTAGAGGCCGATGTGCGGGGAGATCCCGGGCAGCAGGTGGTCCCCGGCGAAGAGGCGGCCGCTGCCGGGGAGGTTCGCCGGGTGGGCTTCCTCCAGGTGCAGGCAGACGTGGCCGGGGGTGTGCCCGGGGGTCCAGACGGCGCGGAGTCTGCGCCCGGCCAGGGGGAGCAGCTCGCCGTGGACGATCTCCCGGTCGGGGACGGCGGCCCGCAGGCCCGGGAGGGTGCGCATGCGGCCGCTCGCGCGGGCCGCCCGCAACGGGGCGACGTGCTCGTCGGGGGCTCCGGCGGCGGCGAGCTTGGCGGTCATGTAGTCCAGCCAGACCGAGGGCTCGGCGGAGCGGGTCCGCAGGACGACCCCGGTGTCGGCGGCGTGCAGGGCGATCCAGGCGCCGGAGGCGTCCCGGACCTTGCCGGAGAGGCCGTGGTGGTCGGGGTGGTGGTGGGTGATGACCACGCCGTGGACGTCGGAGACCGCGGTGCCCAGGGCTTCCAGGCCGGCGGTGAGGGTGTCCCAGGAGTGCGGGTCGTCCCAGCCGGTGTCGATGAGGACGGGGCCGCGGTCGGTGTCGAGGACGTGGACGAGGGTGTGGCCGAGGGGGTTGTCCGGGATGGGCACCTTGATGGCAGCCACGCCGCCGCCGTGGTGGGTCACCTCGGCTTTGGGGGGTGCGGGGTCGGGTTTCGTGGGGGGTGTGGGTGCGGGTTCGGGTGTGGTGTGGGGTGCGGGTTCGGGCTTGGCTTTCGGCCCTGACCTTTTCGCTGCTTCCTGCCGCATGCCGTCTCCCTGATGAGAACGTGTTGCATTGGTAGCCCAAGTCGACCATTCGGGGGGCTTTCTGGCTAGCCGTTGGATCTCTTCCGTGGTTCCGTCCTGCTCGTGGACTCCTGGAACTAGAACTGGTATCAGTTCGGGAACGCCAAGCCGGAGGAGGCATCAGCCATGACCGAGCGCGTGGAACACGGACAGCTGTTCATCGGCGGGGAGTGGACGGATCCGTTGGGCACCGGGACGATCGAGGTCGTCTCCCCCCACACCGAGCAGGTCATCGGCAGCGTCCCGCACGCGTCCCGGGGAGATGTGGACCGGGCCGTGGCCGCCGCCCGCCGGGCCTTCGACGAGGGGCCGTGGCCCCGGATGCCCCTGGACGAGCGGATCGCCGTGGTCACCCGGATCAAGGACGCGATCGCCGTCCGGCACGAGGAGATCGCCCGGTCGATCAGCTCCCAGAACGGTTCCCCGTACTCCTGGAGCATCCTCGCCCAGGCGCTCGGCCCGATGATGGTCTACGACGCCGCGATCCAGGTCGCGCGCGCGTACCCGTACGAGGAGCACCGCCAGGGCGTGCTCGGGCCGATCCTGGTGCGCCGGGAGCCGGTGGGCGTGGTCGCGGCCGTCATCCCGTGGAACGTGCCGCAGTTCGTGGCCGCGGCGAAGCTCGCGCCCGCGCTGCTGACCGGGTGCACGGTGATCCTCAAGCCGTCTCCCGAGGCGCCGCTGGACTCGTACATCCTCGCCGACATCGCCCGGGAGGCCGGGCTGCCCGAGGGGGTGCTGTCGGTGCTGCCGGCCGACCGGGAGGTGAGCGAGTACCTGGTCGGTCACGCCGGTGTCGACAAGGTCGCGTTCACGGGGTCGGTGGCGGCCGGGAAGCGCGTCATGGAGGTCGCGGCCCGCAACCTGACCCGGGTCACCCTGGAACTGGGCGGGAAGTCCGCCGCCGTCGTGCTGCCGGACGCCGACCTGGAGACCGCCGTCGCCGGGATCGTCCCCGCGGCCTGGATGAACAACGGCCAGGCGTGCGTCGCCCAGACCCGCGTCCTCGCCCCCCGCAGCCGCTACGGGGAGGTGGCCGAGGCGCTCGCCGCCGCGGCCGGGGCGCTGGTGGTCGGCGACCCCCTCGACCCGGCGACCCAGCTCGGCCCGCTCGTGGCGCGGCGGCAGCAGCAGCGGTCGCTGGACTACATCCGGATCGGGCAGGAGGAGGGCGCCAAGGTGCTCGTGGGCGGCGGGCGCCCCGCCGGGCTGGAGCGGGGCTGGTACGTCGAGCCGACCCTGTTCGGGGACGTGGACAACGGGATGCGGATCGCCCGGGAGGAGATCTTCGGGCCGGTGGTGTGCCTGATCCCGTACGCGGACGAGCGGGAGGCGCTCGGGATCGCCAACGACTCGGCGTTCGGGCTGAGCGGGAGCGTCTGGACGGCGGACGTCGAGCACGGCATCGACTTCGCCCGGCAGGTGCGGACGGGCACCTTCAACGTCAACACGTTCAGCCTGGACATGCTGGGGCCGTTCGGCGGCTACAAGGACAGCGGGATCGGACGGGAGTTCGGGCCCGAGGGGCTGGGCGAGTACCTGGAGCACAAGATGATCCACCTGCCGGGCGGGTACGAGGCCGGGGCTTGAGGGGGCGGGGGAGACCGGGAAGACGGGCAGGGCGGAGGGCGGGGAGTGGGGGCCGGCGCGGTGAGCGGTGACAAGTGGCAGGTCGAAGTGGACCGGGGGATCTGCATCGGGTCCGGGATGTGCGTGAACCACGCCCCGGAGGGCTTCGCCCTGGACTCGGCGCGCCAGTCACGTCCCCGCGAGGCGGAGGTCGACGCGAACGAACCGATCCTGGCGGCGGCCGAGGGGTGTCCCGTCGAGGCCATCATGATCACGCTGGCCGGGAGCGGGGAGGCCGTGTTCCCGCCCGAGGAGTAAGGAGGGGGAGGGCGAGGGGGAGCGGGAGGGGGGAAGGGGAAAGGCTTCCGGGGCTTCCCGGCAGCCCATTGTCCTTCCGGCGCGGGCCGGTCCCTCAAGGGCGCTTCCCCCGGTCGCGTCGCTGCGCGATGGCCTCCGGCCACCCTTGACCGACCGCCCACCCCGGATGCCAACAGACTCCCGGCAAGCCCCGGAGGAACGGCCAGGGGGTGGGGTGCGGACGGCGGGGACGGGTGGTGGTGTGCGACCTCGGCTCCGCCTGCTTCGGGGTGTGGGGGCCGGAGCGTCCCGTGGCGCCGGGTTTCCCCCGGTCCCCCTGCCGGGTTGTTGTGGGGCCTTGCTGTGCGGGCCTTGTCGTGGGGGTGGGATCAGGACTTTTCCGGTGCCGTCAGGTCGATGAGGCGGCAGACCGTTTCGATGTCGATTTTGACCTGGGCGATCGAGGCGCGGCCCGACAGCCAGGTGATCAGGGCCGAGTGCCAGGTGTGCTCGATGACGCGGACCGCCGACAGTTGCTCCGCGGTGGGCGGGGCGTCCAGGCCCATCGCGTCCAGGATGATGGCGGTCGTCAGGCGGGACACCGTGTCCACCTCGGGGCTGACGCTGCGGTCCGCGAAGGTCAGGGCACGCACCATGGCGTCGGCGAGGTGGGGTTCGCGCTGGAGGGCGCGGAAGGCGCGCATCAGGGTTTCCGCGACGCGGGCGGCGGGGTCGTCGGCGGCCGGGGGACGTTTGCGGAGTGTCGTGTGCATGTGCTGGAGCTGGTCCTGCATGGTGGCGACCAGCAGGTGCACCTTCGAGGGGAAGTAGCGGTACAGGGTGCCCAGCGCGACGCCGGCCGCCTCGGCGACCTCGCGCATCTGGACGGCGTCGAAGCCGCCGCGGCTGGCCAGCTGGGCGCTGGCGTGCAGGATACGGCGGCGGCGGGCCTCCTGGCGCTCCGTCAGGGGAGGGGATGCCGACGTGTTCGGTTGCGCTGTCATGTGCCCCGTTCCATGCGCTCCTGGCAGGCGACGCGGCCGTGGCGTGAATCACCTGCTCCGCCTCTTACGTGCTGGTTTCCGGCCGGTAGATTCAGTGTCTTGGACGGATCAAGTCTGAAACTTGTTCTACATTATCCGAGCGGTTACGCTCCGGCGAAAGTTGCAGGGAGAAGGGGGCCGAGTGTGACCGCGGAGGCCATGGTGACGAGCCCTTTCGCAGGGTCCGTGACGGACGGCGATCGGCCGTTGCGCATCGCGCTCCTGACCTATAAGGGGAACCCGTTCTGCGGGGGACAGGGCGTCTACGTCCGGCACCTTTCCCGTGAGCTCGTCGCGCTCGGACACTCCGTCGAGGTGATCGGGGCGCAGCCCTATCCCGTGCTCGAAGGCGGGGCCACGCTGACCGAGCTGCCCAGCCTCGACCTGTACCGCCAGCCCGATCCGTTCCGCACGCCCAAGCGCGAGGAGATCCGGGACTGGGTCGACCTGGTCGAGGTCGGCACCATGTGGACCGGCGGGTTTCCCGAGCCGCTGACCTTCTCGCTGCGGGCCCGGAAGCACCTGGCCGCCCGGGCGGGTGAGTTCGACGTCGTGCACGACAACCAGACCCTCGGGTACGGGCTGTTGGGTGAGTTGGGTGCGCCGCTGGTCACCACGATCCACCACCCGATCACCGTGGACCGCAAGCTCGAACTGGACGCGGCCAAGGACCGGCTGAGGCGGCTGTCCGTGCGGCGGTGGTACGCCTTCACGCGGATGCAGGGGCGCGTGGCGCGGCGGCTGCCGTCCGTGCTGACGGTTTCCGGGTCGTCGAAGCAGGAGATCGAGGAGCACCTGGGGGTGCGCGGCGAGCGGATCCACGTCGTGCACATCGGGGCGGACACCGAGCTGTGGTCGCCCGACGCCTCCGTGGCCGAGGTGCCCGGGCGGATCGTGACGACGTCGAGTGCCGATGTTCCGCTGAAGGGGCTCGTGTACCTCGTCGAGGCGCTGGCGAAGCTGCGTACCGAGCAGCCCGGTGCCCATCTCGTGGTCGTGGGCAAGCGGGCCGAGGAAGGGCCCGTGGCGCGGGCCATCCAGGCGTACGGGCTGCAGGACGCCGTGACGTTCGTCAAGGGCGTCACGGACCAGGAGCTGGTCGACCTCGTGCGCAGTGCTCAGGTCGCGTGCGTGCCCTCGCTGTACGAGGGGTTCTCGCTGCCGGCGGCCGAGGCCATGGCCACGGGTACGCCGCTGGTCGCCACCACGGGTGGTGCCATTCCGGAGGTGGCCGGGCCCGACGGCGAGACCTGTCTCGCGGTGCCGCCCGGCGACGCGGGTGCGCTGGCCGCGGCGCTCGGCCGGCTGCTGGGCGATGCGCAGCTGCGGGCCCGCCTGGGTGCTGCCGGACGGGAGCGGGTGCTGTCCCGGTTCACCTGGGCCAAGGCCGCCGAGGGCACCGTCGCGCACTACCGGGCCGCCATCGAGCAGGCGCGCCGGGTCCGCTGACTCCGTGTTTTCCATCGTTCCCACTGTTCATCCCCGCGACTGCGAAGGCAGGACCTCGTGCTGACCGTCGATTTCTCCCGGTTCCCGCTCGCCGCAGGCGACCGCGTACTCGATCTGGGCTGCGGCGCAGGCCGCCACGCCTTCGAGTGCTACCGGCGCGGCGCCCAGGTCGTCGCGGTCGACCGCAACGGCGAGGAGATCCGCGAGGTCGCCAAGTGGTTCGCCGCCATGAAGGAGGCCGGTGAGGCCCCGGCCGGTGCGACCGCCACGGCCATGGAGGGCGACGCGCTCGCCCTTCCGTTCCCGGACGACTCCTTCGACGTGGTGATCATCTCCGAGGTCATGGAGCACATCCCCGATGACAAGGGCGTGCTCGCGGAGATGGTGCGCGTACTCAAGCCGGGCGGGCGGATCGCCGTCACCGTGCCGCGGTACGGGCCGGAGAAGGTGTGCTGGGCGCTGAGCGACGCCTACCACGAGGTCGAGGGCGGTCACATCCGCATCTACAAGGCCGACGAGCTGATCGGGAAGATACGGGCCGCGGGGCTGAAGCCGTACGGCTCGCACCACGCCCACGCGCTGCACTCCCCGTACTGGTGGCTCAAGTGCGCGTTCGGCGTGGACAACGACAAGGCGCTGCCCGTGCGCGCCTACCACAAGCTCCTGGTCTGGGACATCATGAAGAAACCCCTGGCGACGCGGCTGGCGGAGCAGGCGCTCAACCCGATCATGGGCAAGAGCCTCGTGGTGTACGCGACCAAGCCCCACCTCCCCGTCGGCGCGACCCAGTGAGCTCCACCGGGCGCACCGAACGCCTGGCCCTGGACGGCGTCCTGACGGTAGAGGAAGCCACGGCGACGGTCGCCGGCATCCTCGCCGCCCAGCGGTCCGACGGCGCCATCCCCTGGTTCCGCGGCCACCACCTCGATCCGTGGGACCACACCGAGGCCGCGATGGCGCTGGACGCGGCGGGCGAGCACGAGGCCGCCGAACGGGCGTACCTGTGGCTGGCCCGGCACCAGAACGCCGACGGGTCCTGGCACGCGGCCTACGCCGACCGGCCGGACGGGGTGGACACCGCCGAGCCGCAGGACGGCGGGCGGGAGAGCAACTTCGTCGCGTACGTGGCCGTCGGGGTGTGGCACCACTACCTGGCCACCGGCGACGACCGGTTCCTGGAGCGGATGTGGCCGGTCGTCCACGCGGCCGTGGAGTTCGTCCTGGGCCTGCAGCAGCCGGGCGGCGAGATCGGGTGGAAGCGCGAGGCGGACGGCACGCCCGTCACCGACGCGCTGCTGACCGGTTCGTCCTCCATCCACCAGGCGCTGCGCTGCGCCCTGGCGATCGCCGAGCACCGGGAGGACCCGCAGCCGGACTGGGAGCTGGCGGCGGGCGCGCTCGGGCATGCGATACGCCGGCACCCGGAGCGGTTCCTGGACAAGGACCGGTACTCGATGGACTGGTACTACCCGGTCCTGGGCGGGGCGGTCACGGGTGCGCAGGCGCAGGAGCGGATCGACGGGCGCTGGGACGAGTTCGTCGTCCCGGGGCTGGGCGTGCGGTGCGTCCTGCCGAACCCGTGGGTGACCGGCGGGGAGTCCTGCGAACTCGCGCTCACGCTGTGGGCCATGGGGGAGTCGGACCGGGCGCTGGAGATCCTGCGGTCCATCACGCACCTGCGTGCGGACAACGGCATGTACTGGACCGGTTACGTCTTCGACGACCGGGCGGTGTGGCCCGTCGAGCAGACCACCTGGACGGCCGGGTCGCTGCTGCTGGCCGTGGCCGCGCTCGGCGGTGACGAGGCCACGACGGCGGTGTTCGGCGGACAGGAGCTGCCGGCCGGGCTGGAACCGGACTGCTGTAACGGCGGATGATGCGGGCGGGGCGGCGGCCGCGCCAGTCGGGTGGCCCGGACGGGTGGCCCGAGTGGCGGGGCCGGTGCCCCGGGGTGACGCTGCGGGGGACTCCTCACTCCCCTGGAGGAAACCGTGTCCATACGCAGAACCGTGCGAGTCCGCCGCGCCGTCACGGCGCTGACGCTGTCCACCGCACTGCTGACCGGGGTCACCGGCTGCGGCAGCGGTAGCGGGGCGGGGGCGGCCCGGGATGCGAACGTGTCCCTGTCGGCGGCGGCGCCCGCGGAGCAGATCGATGCCGTGGAACTGCAGGCCGCTCTGGCGCAGATGCGGGCGGAGGCCGCCTCCCTGGGGGTCGTGGACGCCGTCCCCGTGGTCGCGGCCGAGCCGACGCCGACGACGTCGGCGGAGCGGCAGAAGTTCGCCAAGACGCGGTTCGTCGTCAACGCCGGGCTCGCGGCCGGGGCGACGTACCAGTGGATCATCAAGCCGTACCGGGCGGGCAAGTTCAAGAAGGGCGCGAAGGGCAGGACGTTCGCGCTGATCAAGGCGGGTCTCGCGGGCGGCTTCGCCTACAACCGGCTGAAGGCGGCGGTGAACAACGCCAAGGGCGACCCACTGCTGTCCAAGGCGGTGGCCCCGATGACGGCGGGCATCGAGTCGCTGAAGGGCCTGGCCGCCAAGCTGCGTTCGGGTCAGGCCGGTTCCGCCGACATCAGCTCGTTCGAGAGCGTCATCGGTGGGGTGAAGGACGCCGGCCAGAGCGCGGGCGCCACGGTGACCGACAAGGTGCCGAGCCTGTCCCAGTTGGGCGGGTAGACCGGGCGGGGCCGGCCGGCGTCGAGCCGCCGGCCCCGTGCCCGCCCGTCAGGAGTTGAGGTCGGCCAGGACGCGCAGGGTGTGCGGGTCCGGGGCCGTGACGAGGAGGTCGGTGACCGGTCCCTTGCGCCACAGCTCCAGGCGTTCGGCGATCCGCTCGCGGGGGCCGACCAGGCTGATCTCGTCGGCGAACGCGTCCGGGACGGCGAGGACGGCCTCCTCGCGGCGCCCGGCGAGGAACAGCTCCTGGATGCGGCGGGCCTCGTCGGCGTAGCCCATGCGCGCCATGAGGTCGGCGTGGAAGTTGCGGGCCGCGTGCCCCATGCCGCCGATGTAGAAGCCGAGCATCGCCTTGACCGGGAGGAGCCCCTCGGCGACGTCCTCGCAGACCTTCGCCCGGGCCATGGGGGCGATCACGAAGCCCTCGGGGAGGTCGGTGAGGGACGCCCGGTACGCGTCGGTACGGGTGGGCGACCAGTAGAGGGGGAGCCAGCCGTCGGCGATCCGGGTGGTCTGGGCGATGTTCCGCGGGCCCTCCGCGCCGAGCAGGACGGGCAGGTCGGAGCGGAGCGGGTGGGTGATGGGCCGCAGCGCCCGGCCGAGGCCGGTGCCGTCGGGGCCCCGGTACGGGTGGGGGTGGAAGCGGCCGTCCAGGGTGACGGGGGCTTCGCGGCGCAGCACCTGGCGGACGACGTCGACGTACTCGCGGGTGGCGGTGAGCGGGCTCGCGGGGAAGGGGCGCCCGTACCAGCCCTCGACGACCTGGGGGCCGGACAGGCCGAGGCCCAGCATCATGCGGCCGCCGGAGAGGTGGTCGAGGGTGAGCGCGTGCATGGCGGTCGCGGTCGGGCTGCGGGCGGCCATCTGGGCGATGGCGGTGCCGAGGCGGATCCGGGAGGTGCGGGCGGCGATCCAGGTGAGCGGGGTGAAGGCGTCCGACCCCCAGGCCTCGGCGGTCCACACCGAGGTGTAGCCGAGCCGCTCGGCCTCGGTGGCGAGGGCGAGGTGGGTCGGGTCGGGGCCGCGGCCCCAGTAGCCGAGTGCGAGTCCGAGGCGCACGGCGCCTTCCTTCCGCCAAAAGTTCCTGACGAGATGTCAGGTGACGGGGTGACTGTAGGACAACGGCCCCCCGCCCGGAAGGGGCGGGGGGCCGTCGTGCGTCCGGCGGGGCGGGGTCAGCCGCGCTGGATGCCGGAGGTGTCGTTCAGGACGCCGCGGCGGCCGTCCTGGGTCTGGGCGATCAGCGTGGCCGGGCCGCGCTGGTCCACCGCCAGGTACCAGGTGCCGGGAGCGAGTTCGGCGATCGGGGTGGGGGAGCCGTCCTCGGCGAAGAGGGGGCGGGCCACCGGCACCGCGAACCAGAACGGGGAGAAGTCGGCCGCCGGGGCGGGCGCCGCCGCCTCCTGCGGTGCCGGCGCCGGGGTGCCGCCGTACGGCGGGACCGGCTGCGGGGTGGCGCCGTAGCCGGGCTGCTGCTGGGCGCCCGGGTAGCCGTACCCGCCGGGCTGCGGCTGGCCGCCGCCGAACGGGGTCGGCGCGGCCGGCCGGGACTCCGGCACCAGCGGTCCGGCGAGCGCCGGGACCTTCGCGCCGGCGACGGCGACGCCGGCCAGCACCAGGGTGGCGAGGAAGGCGATGATGCAGCCCGCGCCCAGGTCGGCGCCGCTCGGGCTGGTGATCAGCGACCACAGGGAGGACCAGGCGGCCGAGACCGCGAGCACCGTCCCCCAGGCGGACAGCGGCAGGCCCGCCAGCTTGCGGGACTCCGGCAGGAACCGGCCGCCGACGATCAGGCCGGCGGCGATGAAGCCCAGCAGGAAGATGGACGGCAGCGCCAGGCGGTAGACGTCGGTGTCCCACACGCTCGGCAGGTCCAGGCCGGTCGCGGAGTAGAAATCGAGGAACGAGGCGATGAACAGCAGCACCGCTGCTCCGATCACCACGCCGTCGCCTCGAGTGAGGGAGCGGATGTTCACGTCTTAGGTGTCCTTCTCGGTCTCGGTCGTCTCGTGGTGCCGCGTCGCGCATCCAGGAGCGGGGGGCGGGCTGGACCATGGTACGGAGGTTTCCCGCAACCGAGAGGATCGGGGCGGGCGGGCGTCCTTCGGTGGACTACCCGCCCAGGAAGCCGACGATGCCGTCCGCGATGCCCTGGGCGGCCTTCTGCCGCCACTCCGGACTGGTCAGCAGCGCCGCGTCCTTGCTGTCGCGCATGTTGCCGCACTCGACGAACACCTTGGGCTGCGTCGAGAGGTTGAGGCCGCCGAGGTCGTCGCGGACGACCAACCCCGTGCCGCCGCCGAGGTAGTTGGCGGGGGCGGAGCCGGTGGTGCGGGCGAAGTTCCCGGCGATCCGCTCGCCGAGGGTCCGGGACGGGCCGACGATCGCCGCGGTGTCCGCCGCGCCGCGCTTGACCTTTGCCGGGAGGATGACGTGGTAGCCGCGGCTGCCCTCGGAGACGCCGTCCGCGTGGACGGAGACCACGGCGTCGGCCTTCGCCCCGTTGCCGATGCGGGCGCGTTCGTCGATGCAGGGGCCCCAGGGGCGTTCGCCGTCGTGCGTGAACACCACCTTCAGGCCCCTGGCTTCGAGGACCGTGCGCAGCCGGCGCGACACGTCGAGGGTGAACTCCGCTTCCATGTAGCCGGAGTTGGTGGTGGTGCCGGTGGCGTCGCACTCCTTGGTGGTGGTGCCGATGTCCACCTTCTTGTTGATCTCGGTGGAGTGCTTGAAGTTGCCGGTGTTGTGTCCGGGGTCGATCACGACGGTCTTGCCGCTGAGGGCGTTGCCGGCGGAGGTCCCGGGCGTCGTGGCGGCTGAGGCGGAGGCGGCCGGCGATGCGGGCGGGGTGAGCGAGGCGTTCGTGGCGCCGGCCGCCGGCATCACGATCCGCGGCGGCCGGGCGTCGTCGGCCCCGGCCCCGGTGGCCACCTGGACCAGGACCCACCCGGCCAGGGCGGTCGGGGCGAGGACGGCCGCCGCGACGGCCAGGGAGGAGCGGCGCGCGAACCGTCGCCGGTCCGGGCTGACCGCGGAGGCGGACTCGGGGGGCGGGGGGCTGTCGTCGTCGTAGCGCACGTCGCGAGCCTAGACCGGCCGCCCGCCGCGGGACGGGCACTGGGCCATCCGAGGGCGCGGTGCGATAGTCCTCACATAGGCCCGGACGGGCGGTCCGCCCGGGCCCCGCCCTCCGGCCCGCCGTGGAGCCCGGGGTCCCGCCCGGGGGCTACAGGCCCGGGCCGGTGCGGCGCAGGACGCGCAGGGAGTCGGTCACCGAGACCTCCTCGAAGGCGCCGGAGGCCATCGCGCGCAGGTAGATCCGGTACGGGGCCTGGCCGCCGTCGGCCGGGTCCGGGAACACGTCGTGGATGACGAGCGTGCCGCCCTCGGCGAGGTGCGGGACCCAGCCCTCGTAGTCGCCGGTGGCGTGCTCGTCGGTGTGGCCGCCGTCGATGAAGACGAAGCCGAGCTTGCCGCCCCAGGCCGCGGCGACCTGCGGGGAACGGCCCACGATCGCGATGACGTGCTCCTCCAGGCCGGCTCGGTGCAGGGTGCGGCGGAAGGTGGGCAGGGTGTCCATCAGGCCGACCTCCGGGTCCACGACGGACGGGTCGTGGTACTCCCAGCCGGGCTGCTGCTCCTCGCTGCCGCGGTGGTGGTCGACCGTGATCGCGCTCACGCCGGCCTCGCGGGCGGCGTCGGCCAGCAGGATCGTGGAGCGCCCGCAGTACGTCCCCACCTCCAGCAGCGGCAGACCCAGGGTCGCCGCCGCGGCTGCGGCGCCGTACAGGGCGAGTCCCTCGGTCGCGGGCATGAACCCCTTGGCGGCCTCGAAGGCGGCGAGGGTCTCCGGCTTGGGGGTGGCGGGGGCCATGGGTTCCTCCTGAGCTGCGCGTGAGCGGCCCATGCTGCCCTACCGCCCGGTAGGACGTCACGGCCGGGTCGGCCGGGTCGGCCGGGTCGGTCGGTGCGTGCGGCTAGACCGGCTGTACCGAGGCCGCGCGGGCCGGAACGGGCTCCGGATGCGGCTCCCGGTCCGGGGTCGGCTGGAGCAGCATGGAGGCCGCGTGGTCCACGAGATGCCGTAGGACCGGCAGGTACTGGCCGTCCCCGCCCAGTACGCCGAGAATGCGATGGGCGTCGGCCCGGAAGGCGTCGAGGTCCGCCCGGTAGCGGTGGAGCAGTGCCGGGGAGAGCAGCGTCCGGGTGAGTTCCGTACGGGCCGGAACGGAATTCCGGGCGGCGCCGCACAGGGCGAGGATGCGTTCCCGGGCGGCGGTGCCGGGGGAATCCTCCAGGGCGCAGGTCAGCAGGTAGGTGGCCGTCCCGTTGAGGAGGTCCTCATTGCGGCCGGTGAGGATGTCCTCCTGGTCGTTGAATATTTGCCAGAGTATGCCGAAGACGTAGCCGAACTCGCGCCAGAGCGCCACTCTCCTGCTGTCGGAGCCGGCCAATATCGCGGCCATGGCCGTGATCATCGAGAATGGCCCGCCGGATTTCCCGCGGTAGCCGGTGATGACCGAGCGGGGGGTGGCGCTGGCGGGGTCGGTGCCCATGTCGGCCAGCTGGCCCTCGGCGCCCACGGCCCAGCCGGTTGCGATCTCGGCCGTGAGCAGGCCGTGCACGGCCGCCGGCACCGGCAGCGACCGGACGATCCGGAGCGGCAGGACGGTGCCGGTGAGGGTTGAGGCCACCAGGGCCTCGTTCCGGTCGAGGGCCGGGGGTGGGACGGGGTGTGGGGAGACCTGTCGGGCGTGGGGGTGGGCGTCGGCGTCGGCCAGGTCGTCGAGATAGCAGGCCGAGGTCCACCACAGCACGTGCAGGGCGGCCAGCGGGACGGCGGGGGCGGGATTTCCCGTTTCGATTCCGTGCACCAGCATCGGGAGCACGGAGAGCGGATGCCGCAGCTTTTGATGGCGCAGGAGTTTGGTGACCGCGCTCTTGGCGGCGCTCTTCGTCGTACCCGCGTCGGACGCGGGGACGAGTCCCGCGATGGCGGCCTGTATTTCCGCCTCGATGTCCAGTGATACCTGGCGGTGCAGATCCGCGTACGTCATGGAATTCACGGGTGATTTCCGTCCTGGAGTTGAATTATAGGGGGTGGCGGAACGCCCCAGATTCGATCATTCGGGGCGGAGGTCAGCTAGAGCGTTTTTCGGACGTGGCCGGTTCCTGGCGGTCGTCGCGCGACCCTGTCATCTGACCTTCCGTCAGAATGAAACGTGTTCTACTCTGCCCGCGATCAGGGACCGCCGGGCGCCCGCGCCCGGGCCGGCGCCGACCGGGGGACGTGGAGAGGCGGCAGGGATCCGCATGGGCATCGCCATCACGCAGGAACAGCGGGACCTCGCAGAAGCCGTACGCGGCTGGGCGGCCCGGACCGTGCCGCCCGAGGAGGTCCGCAAACTCCTCGACAGCCCGCCCCGGACCGGGGTCCGGCCCGCCTGGTGGGACGCGCTCGCCGCCTCCGGGCTGCTCGCACCCCACCTCGACGGCGGCTCCCTCCTCGACCTGGCCGTCGCCGTCGAGGAGGCCGGCCGGGCCGCGCTGCCCGGGCCGTACCTGCCCGGCGCCCTGGCCTCCGCCCTGCTCCAGCGGGCCGGAGCGGCCGGACCCGCGGGCGCGCTCGCCGACGGCACCCGGATCGGGGCCGTCGCCCTCGGGCCCGGCACCCTGACCGCCACCCCCGCGCCCGGCGGCGGGTACCTGCTCGACGGGCTCGCGCCGCCCGTGCTCGGCGCCGGGGAAGCCGACCTGGTGCTGCTCGCCGCGGCGCCCGCCGAGGCCATGGCACCCGCCGATGTGGCGGCACCCGCCGAGGCCGGCGCGCCGGCCGCCGTCGGCGACGGGGGTCCCGGCGGCATCTCCTGGTTCGCCGTGGACGCCGCCGCGCTGGAGATCCGTACGCACGCCGCCGCCGACCCGACCCGGCCCACCGCCGAGGTCCGGGCGCGCGCCGTCGCCGTACCGCCCGACCGCCGCCTCGACCTGGACGGGGACCTGGTCCGGGACCTGGCCTGCGCCCTGTTCGCCGCCGACGCCTGCGGCACCGCCGCCTGGGCCCTGCACACGGCCACCGCGTACGCCAAGGTCAGGGTGCAGTTCGGCCGGCCCATCGGACGGTTCCAGGCGGTCAAGCACCTGTGCGCCGACATGCTGGTCCGCCTGGAGCAGGCCCGGGCCCTGGCCTGGGACGCGGCCCGGGCCGCGGACGGGCCCGCCGGGCCGCGCTCCCTCACGGCCGCGCTCGCCGCCGGGACCGCGCTGGACGCCGCGTACTCGTGCGCAAAGGACTGCATCCAGGTGCTCGGCGGGATCGGCTTCACCTGGGAGCACGACGCGCACGTCCACCTGCGGAGGGCCCTCGCCGCCCGGCAGCTCCTCGGCCCCGGCGACGAGCACCGGCTGCGGGCCGTGCGGCTGGCGTCCGCGGGGGTCCGGCGCGAGCTCAGGCTGGAGCTGCCGGAGCAGGCCGAGGCGTACCGGCCCGCCGCCCGCCGCGCCGCCGAGGCCGCGCGCGGCCAGGACCCGGCCGCGGCCCGCCGGACCCTGGCGCCCACCGGCTACGCGGCCCCGCACCTGCCGCCCCCGTACGGACTCGGTGCCGGACCGGTCGAGCAGCTCGTCGTCCAACAGGAGCTGGCCCGGGCCGGGGTGCGGCTCGCCGACCTCGGGATCGCCACCTGGGTGGTGCCCTCGCTGCTCGCCTACGGGACCCCCGAGCAGCAGGAGCGCTACCTCCTGCCGACGCTGCGCGGGGACACCGCCTGGTGCCAGCTCTTCTCCGAACCGGGCGCGGGCTCGGACCTGGCCGGGCTGCGGACCAGGGCCGAGCGGTCGGAGGAGGACGGCTCCTGGCGGATCAACGGACAGAAGGTGTGGACGAGTTCCGCGCACACCGCCGACTTCGGGATCCTGCTGGCCCGCACGGACCCGGACGCGCCCAAGCACCGGGGGCTCGGCTACTTCGTCGTCGACATGCGCCGCACCCCCGGCATCGACGTGCGCCCGCTGCGGGAGATCACCGGCGAGTCCCTCTTCAACGAGGTCTGGTTCGACGATGCCGTCCTGCCCGCGGACGCCCTGGTCGGGGCCGCCGGCGACGGCTGGAAGGTCGCCCGCAACACCCTCGGCAACGAACGCGTCCACATGGCCGACCAACTGGCCTTCGCCTCCGGCGTCGAGGCCCTCCTCGACCGGGCCGCCGGACTCGGCGAGGCCCACCGCGCCCGCATCGGTGCCCTCGCGGCCGAGGCCCACGCCCTCGCCTGCATGGGGCTGCGCACCACGCTCCAGCAGGTGTCCGGGCTGGAGCCGGGCGCGGGCGCGTCCGTGCGCAAGCTCGTGCAGACCCCGCACCAGCAGCGGACCGCGGAGCTCGCCCTCGAACTGCTGGGCCCGGCGGGCGCGGTACGGGAGGGCGCGGGGGAGCGGGCGGTGCACGAGCTGCTGATGTCCCGCTGCCTGACCATCGCCGGCGGCACCACCCAGGTCCAGCTCAACGTCGTCGCCGAGCGGATCCTCGGCCTGCCCAGGGACTGAACGACACGGACGGACGCGCGGACGGATCCGAACGGACTCGAAGGAGCTGAGGGGCATGAAGTCGTACGTCGTGGGCGTCGGCATGACGCGGTTCGAGAAGCCGGAGTCCCGGGACTGGCAGTACTGGGACATGGCGAAGGAGGCGGGCGCGGCGGCGCTCGCGGACGCGGGCATCGGCTACGAACAGGTCGAGCAGGTGCCGGTGGGCTACTGCTTCCAGGCCTCGACGGCCGGCCAGCGGGCCGCGTACGGGCTCGGGCTGACCGGCGTCCCGGTCTACAACGTGAACAACAACTGCGCGACGGGGGCCACCGCGCTGATGATGGCCCGGCAGTTCGTGGCCGGCGGCCTCGCCGACTGCGTGCTCGCGCTCGGCTTCGAGAAGATGAAGAAGGGCGCCCTCGGCGGCGGCGCCGACGGCGGCGACTTCGCCACCTCGCCGGTCGCCCGCCACTACGGGATCATGGCCGCCCGGCACGGCTTCGCCGTGTCGCCGCCCACCGCCCAGATCTTCGGCAACGCCGCCCGCGAGCACATGGAGCGGTACGGGACGACGCCCGCGCAGCTCGCGGCGGTCGGGGCGAAGAACCACCGGCACTCCGTGAACAACCCGAACGCCCAGTTCCAGGACGCGTACACGGTCGAGGAGGTCCTCGCCGCGAAGCCGATCCACCCGCCGCTGACCCGGCTGCAGTGCTCGCCGACCTCGGACGGGGCCGCGGCGGCGGTGGTCGTCTCCGAGCGGTTCCTCGTCCGCCACGGGCTGCACGCCAGGGCGGTGGAGATCGCCGGCCAGGCCATGGCGACGGACACCCCCGAGTCCTTCGGCTCCGGATCCTGCATCGATGTCGTCGGCAAGCCGATGAGCACGGCCGCGGCCCGGCAGGCGTACGCGGCCTCCGGCCTCGGCATCGAGGACGTCGACGTGATCGAGCTGCACGACTGCTTCTCCGTGAACGAGCTCCTGACGTACGAGGCGCTCGGCATGTGCGCGGACGGCGACTCCGGGCGGCTCGTCGAGTCCGGGGCGACGACGTACGGCGGCCGGTGGGTGGTCAACCCGTCCGGCGGTCTGATCTCCAAGGGGCACCCGCTGGGCGCCACGGGTCTCGCGCAGGCCGCGGAACTGGTGTGGCAGCTGCGCGGCGAGGCCGGCGCGCGGCAGGTCGGCGGGGCGCGGGTGGGCCTCGCCCACAACATCGGCCTGGGCGGGGCGGTGGTGGTGACGCTCCTGCGCCGCGACACCTGAGCGCCGCGGGGTGTGCGGTGCAGGACCTGCGGGCCGTCCGTGGCCGGTCGCGCAGTTCCGGGCGCCCCTGACGGGCGCGGCACCCCGCCGGTCTTCCCGTGCCCGCTCAGGAGCCGGTGCGCAGGGCCGGGTCCACCACGGTCTCGCCCTGCGCCGCCCGGCGGATCGCCTCCGCCAGGTCGTCCGGCGGGCCGTCGCGCAGGACCAGGCCCGAGGCGCCGGAGGCGAGGACCGCGTCCAGCAGTCCGGGGTGGGCGGAGCCGGTGGTGACCAGGACGCGGCACTCCGGGTCGTCCGCCATCACCTCGGCCACCGCCGGGACGTCGTCCACCACGGCCACCGCCGGGCGTTCCAGCGGGGAGGACACCACCTCGATGTCCGGTTGGAGCCCCAGGAGGACCGCCAGGGCCGGGTCGGGCGGCCAGAGCAGGACCCGCAGGGAGCGGGACGGGCGGTGCGATCGGGGCATTTCGTCCACCCGGTCAGGGTAGGCGACGGGTGGCCGGACGTCGGGCAGGACGCTTCACCCGAAGGAATCTGACGCGATGTCAGGAGCCTTCACAAGTGCTGGGGCGTGCGTTATACATTCCCTCACCGGTTTCTGGAACGCGTTCTAGAACGGGCGGCCGGGGGCAGTGGCCCCGACGCCTCACGGAGCGTTCCGGACCGGCCCGCACACGACCTCGGTGCGGCCGACGGTGCGGACGACCGCACCGAGGTCTTCCACGGACAAGGGAGCAGCACCCTCATGCCGATCGATGCCGCCAGGGCCCTGGCCGCCGAACCCCGCCTCGGGGACATCGCCTGGGACCACAAGGACATCCAGCTCTACCACCTCGGCCTCGGGGCCGGGATCCCGGCCACCGACCCCGACGAGCTGCGCTACACCCTGGAGTCCCGGCTGCACGTCCTCCCCAGCTTCGCGACCGTCGCCGGCGCCGGCATGGCCATGCTGGGCGGTCTCGCCGCACCCGGGATCGACGTGAACCTCGCCTCCGTCCTGCACGGCGGCCACTCCATCGAGCTGCACCGGCCCATCCCGGTCGAAGGACGCGCCCGGTCCAGCAGCAAGGTCGCCGCCGTCTGGGACAAGGGCAAGGCCGCGGTCATCGTGCTGCGCTCCGAGGTCGCCGACGCCGACGGCCCGTTGTGGACCAGCGACGCACAGATCTTCGTCCGCGGCGAGGGCGGCTTCGGCGGCGACCGCGGTCCCTCCGCCCGCTCCGAGACCCCCGAACGGGAGCCCGACCGGGTCGAGGAGCGGCGCATCCGCGAGGAGCAGGCGCTGCTGTACCGGCTCTCGGGCGACTGGAACCCGCTGCACGCCGATCCGGAGTTCGCCAAGCTGGCCGGCTTCGACCGGCCCATCCTGCACGGCCTGTGCTCGTACGGGATGACCCTCAAGGCGGTCGTCGACACCGTGCTCGGCGGGGACGTGTCCCGGGTCCGCGCCTACCGCACCCGCTTCGCCGGGATCGTCTTCCCCGGGGAGACCCTGCGGATCCGGATGTGGCAGGAGCCGGGCCGGGTCCGGGTCGAGGTGGGCGCCGCGGACCGGGACGACGCGCCGGTCCTCGCCGACACGGTCGTCGAGCACGTCTGACCGCCGGGAACGCCCGACCCCCGACCCCGACCCGCGAAGCCGTAGCCCCGAAGCCCCGAAGCCCCGAAGCCCCAAGCCCGCGAAGCCCGAAGCCAAGGAGCCGCACCGTGCGCGCAGCGCTGCAGAGCGAGATAGGCCAGGACAAGCTGGAAGTCGTCGACGACATGGAGGCCGCGGGCTTCGGCCCCGGGAAGGTCCGGATCCGGATCAGGGCCACCGGCCTGTGCCACTCCGACCTCTCCGCGATGAGCGGCGTCCTGCCGCAGCCCGCCCCCTTCATCCCCGGCCACGAGGGCTCCGGCGAGATCGTCGACGTCGGCGACGGCGTCACCACCCACGCCGTCGGCGACCGGGTCCTGGTCTGCTGGCTGCCGCCGTGCGGGCACTGCCCGGCCTGCCGCCGCGGCCAGGGCCACCTGTGCCTGGAGGCCTTCGGGAACGTCGCCACCCCGAACTTCCGCCGCGCGGGCGGCGGGGACGTCTTCGGCTTCGCCGGTACCGGCACCTTCGCCGAGGAGATGGTCGTCCCGGCCGCCTGCGCCGTCAAGATCCCCGACGACCTGCCGTACGACATCGCCGCCCTGATCGGCTGCGGGGTGACCACCGGGCTCGGCGCGGCCATCAACACCGCCAAGGTGGAGGCCGGCTCCTCGGTCGCGGTCATCGGCTGCGGCGGCGTCGGCATCTCCGTCGTCCAGGGGGCCAAGGTGCAGGGCGCGGCGCAGATCGTCGCCGTCGATCCGGTGGAGTCGCGGCGCGAGGCGGCGCTCCGCTTCGGGGCGACGGAGGCGGTCGCGCCCGAGGCCTTCGCCGACGCCCGGAACCGGATCACGGCCGGCGAGGGCTTCGACCACGTCTTCGAGGTCGTCGGCAAGTCGGCCACCGTGCGGACCGCGTACGAGATGACCCGGCGCGGCGGCTCGGTCGTCGTGGTCGGCGCCGGCGCCCTCGACGACGACTACTCGATCAACATGTTCTCGCTGTTCTTCGACGAGAAGAAGATCCTGCCGTCCATGTACGGGGGCGGGGACGTGCTGCGGTCGTACGAGCGGACCATCGCCCTGTGGCGGGCCGGACGGGTGGACCTGGCGGGCCTGATCACGCACCGGGTGCAGCTCGGCGAGATCAACGACGCCCTGGACCAGATGCGCACCGGGGTCGCCCTGCGCACCTGCATCGACATCTGAGAGGAACCCCGCACATGACGCTCCCACTGGAGGGACTGTCCGCCATCGTCACCGGCGCCGCCCGCGGGCTCGGCCGGGCCGAGGCGGTCGAGCTGGCCCGGCTCGGCGCGAGCGTGGTCGTCAACGACTTCGGGCAGCCCGGCCGCGACGGCTCCGGCGAGGCCTCCGCCGGGCCGGCGCAGGAGGTCGCCGAGGAGATCCGGGCCGCGGGCGGGCAGGCGGTCGCGCACACCGGCGACGTCGCCGACTTCGGGCAGGCGCGCGCACTCGTCGAGCTGGCGGTGAGCAGCTTCGGCAAGCTCGACGTCCTCGTCAACAACGCGGGCATCCTGCGCGACCGGATGGTGTTCTCGATGTCCGAGGAGGAATGGGACTCGGTGATCCGGGTCCACCTCAAGGGCCACTTCAACACCACCCACTTCGCGGCCGTGCACTGGCGCGAACGGTCGAAGGCGGCGGGCGGCCCGGTACACGGCCGGATCGTCAACACCTCCTCCGAGGCCTTCCTCGGCGGCTCGGCCGGGCAGCCGAACTACGCGGCGGCCAAGGGCGGCATCGTCGGCCTGACCACCTCGACCGCCCTGGCCCTGGCGAAGTACGGCGTGACGGCCAACGCCATCTGCCCGCGGGCCCGGACCCGCATGACGCAGGACGTCTTCGCCGGCTTCCGGGAGCCGCAGGACGGCGGGCTCGACCCGCTCGCCCCCGAGCACGTCTCCCCGCTCGTCGGCTACCTGGCCTCGCCGGCCGCGGCCGGGGTCAACGGGCAGCTGTTCGTCGTCCACGGCGGGATGGTGGCCGTCATGGAGCGCCCCAAGGTGGCGGCGAAGTTCGACACCGCCAAGGAGGCCTTCTCGTACGAGGAGCTGCACGCCCTCCTCACCCCGCACTACGCGGCGCGCCCGGCGAACGAGACCTTCGCCGCGCCCGAGGTGCTGGGCCTGGCACGCGGCTAGCGCGGCCCCAACCCGCCGCCAGCCGCCCGCCACCCGCCCCCGCCCCGCCCGGGTCAGACCCGGGCGGGCTGCGCGAGCGGCGCCTGCGCGAGCGGCGCCTGCGGGACGGGCGCCTGCTGGAGCGGTGCCTGCTGGAGCGGCACCGGGCGGGGTGCGACCGGTGCCGGCGTCGGTTCGTGCCGGACCGGGGCCGGCGGCGCCGGCGGCATCGTCAGCCGGGCGATCCCGCACGGCACGTCGGGGGTGGCGTACGGCAGGTGCAGCCGCCCCTCGGGGCTCCACAGCCCGGTGCCGAGCCAGCCGACGGGCGCGGGCAGCCGGAAGACGCGCCGGTCGGCGGGCCGCCACAGGCCGAGCGCGCCGTCCTCCGTCCGCAGCGCGACCGCACAGGTCTCCGGCATCAGGGCCTGGCCCGGCTGGACCGCGAACGGGACCGCGGCCCCGCCGCGCAGGCACTCCGGGAACCGGACGGGCAGGGAGCTGCCCAGGACGCCCCAGCCCAGGCGGGACGTGCCGGGGGCGTCCGAGCGGATCAGCAGCAACCCGCTGTCGGGGTCGGCCAGCAGCAACCGGTCGTTGCTGCCCTCCGTGATCTGCAGCAGCGGGGAGGCCGCCCCGCTCCCGGCCAGGTCCACCACGACGGCCTTGACGAGGCCGTCCAGCTCCCGGTCCAGGGCCAGCATCAGGCCGTCACGGTCCAGCCAGACGCCGCCCGTGCACCGGCCCGGGATCCTGGCGACCTGCCCGAAGGGGCCGCCGGCCACCCGCCACACCGTGCTCTGCGTGTCCGAGGCGGTCAGGGCGAAGGCGCTCCGCCCGTCCGGCGGCGGGGGCAGCAGGGACACCCGTACGCCCCCGCCGAGGGGCTCCACCGAGCCCAGCGGGAGCTCCCCGGTCCGCGGGCCGGCCCCGGCGCTGCCGGTCGGGTACAGCAGGGCGAAGGCGTGCCGCTGCGCGACCCGGCGGTGGATCAGCACCCGCCCGTCGGCCAGCGGCAGGACCTCGCTGTCCGCCTCCTCGGGCTGGGCCAGCGGCAGCGGCACCGCGTACGGCTCGGGGCCCGCGAGGGTCCAGCGCTCCGGGTAGCGGGCCTCGCCGGCGCCGGCCAGCCGGGCAGCGTACGACCCGTCGGCGGCGATGGTGAAAGGGGCAGCCGTAGTGATCTCGATGGCACAGACAGTCATCCGTGCGTCACCTCCGGTGAGGAAGCTAGTTTTCGCGTTTCCGGGCGGACAATGCGACCCCCGGTGCTTCACACGTACGGGTGGCCACCCGGCGGTTCTGCGGTGGTGGAAGGGGAGCGTGTGCCTGTGCGCGCGGCCGTGCGCGTTCCCGCGCGGCGCGGCGGTGCCGGGGTGCGGGCGGGGGCGGGCCGGGCGGACTCCCGCCGTCCCGCACGGACGGTAGCCTTGGCCTGTGCCACGTCTCTCTGAAGTCATCGCCGCGCTGGACGCTCTCTGGCCCCCCTCGCGGGCCGAGCAGTGGGACGCGGTCGGAACCGTCTGCGGCGACCCCGATGCCGAGGTCACCCGGGTCCTGTTCGCCGTCGACCCCGTGCAGGAGGTCGTCGACGAGGCGGTGAAGCTGGGCGCCGACCTGCTCGTCACCCACCACCCCCTCTACCTGCGCGGCACCACCACGGTGTCGGCCGGCACCTTCAAGGGCCGCGCCGTGCACGCCCTCATCAAGAACGACATCGCGCTGCACGTCGCGCACACCAACGCCGACACCGCCGACCCGGGCGTCTCCGACGCCCTCGCCGGCGCCCTCGACCTGCGCATCACCGGCCCGCTCGTGCCGGACCCGACCGACCCCGAGGGCCGCCGCGGCCTCGGCCGGATCTGCGAACTGGACCACCCCGAGACGCTGCGCGAGTTCGCCGCCCGCGCCGCCGCCCGGCTGCCGCGGACCGCCCAGGGCATCCGCGTCGCCGGCGACCCGGACATGACGATCCGTCGGGTCGCCGTCTCCGGCGGCTCCGGCGACAGCCTGTTCGCGCAGGTCCGGGAGGCCGGCGTGGACGCCTTCGTCACCGCCGACCTGCGCCACCACCCGGCCTCCGAGGCCCGCGAGCAGAGCCCGCTCGCCCTCGTCGACGCCGCCCACTGGGCCACCGAGTGGCCCTGGTGCGAGCAGGCCGCGGCCCAGCTCGACGCCGTCTCGGAGCGCCACGGCTGGGGCCTGCGCACCCACGTCTCGCGCACCGTCACCGACCCCTGGACGGCGCACGCGCCGTCCGCCGACTCCCCGACTACCCCTGGAGCCCCCAACTGAACGCCGAGCCCGCCGACCAGATCCGACTCCTCGACGTCCAGGCGCTGGACCTGCGGCTGTCCCAGCTCGCCCACAAGCGCGCCTCGCTGCCCGAGCACGCCGAGGTCGACTCCCTGACCAAGGACCTGAGTCAGCAGCGCGACCTGCTCGTGGCGGCGCAGACGCAGGCGAGCGACGCCGCCCGCGAGCAGACCAAGGCGGAGCAGGACGTCGACCAGGTCCGCCAGCGCGCGGCCCGCGACCAGCAGCGGCTGGACTCCGGCGTCGGCATGTCGGCCCGCGACCTGTCGAACCTGCAGAGCGAGGTCGTCTCCCTCGCCAAGCGCCAGGCCGACCTGGAGGACGTCGTCCTCGAGGTGATGGAGCGTCTGGAGGCCGCCCAGGAGCGGGTCACCGAGAACACCGAGCGCGTCTCCGCCCTCGAAGCCAAGCTGGCCGACGCCACCGCCCGCCGCGACGCCGCCACCGGCGAGCTCGACGCCGAAGCCGCGAAGGCCACCAAGGACCGCGAGGTCGTCGTCGCGTCCATCCCGGCCGACCTGATGGCCCTGTACGAGAAGATCCGCCTGAAGCAGGGCGGCGTCGGCGCGGCCCGCCTCTACCAGCGCCGCTGCGAGGGCTGCCGCCTGGAGCTCGACATGTCCGAGATCAACGAGATCAAGGCCGCCGCCGCCGACCAGGTGGTCCGGCACGACTCCTGCGGCCGCATCCTGGTCCGTACGGCGGACTCGGGCATCTGATGCCGCGGCTGGTCGTGGAGGCGGACGGCGGTTCCCGGGGCAACCCGGGGCCCGCCGGCTACGGCGCGGTCGTCCTCGACCCGGCGACGGGCGAGACGCTGGCGGAACGCGCCGAGTACATCGGCATCGCCACGAACAACGTGGCCGAGTACAAGGGACTCATCGCCGGCCTCACGGCCGCCCGCGAGCTCGACCCCGACGCGCAGGTCGAGGTCCGGATGGACTCCAAGCTCGTCGTCGAGCAGATGTCGGGCCGCTGGAAGATCAAGCACCCCGACATGAAGCCGCTCGCGGCGGAGGCGGCCCGGATCCTGCCCCGCGCGCAGATCTCGTACGAGTGGATCCCGCGCGAGCAGAACAAGCACGCGGACCGGCTCGCCAACGAGGCGATGGACGCCGGTCGGCAGGGCCGGCAGTGGGAGCCGTCGGCCTCCACGGCCGCCCTGGACACCTCCGCCGCCCGCGCCCTGGCCACCCCGCCGCCGCCGTCCGGGCCGCCCGGGGACGCGGTAGCCGGTGCCGCCGCGGTCCGTGCGGCCCTCGCGACGACGACCCCGTCGGCGGTCGTGGCGCCGTTGGCACCTGAGGCACCTGAGGCACCTGAGGCACCTGAGGCACCCGTGGTGCAACCCGCTGCCGCCGAGCCCTCGAAGGGCGGGACCCAGGGTTGGGGCCCGGACATGGGGCCGCCGGCCACGTTCGTCCTGCTCCGGCACGGCGAAACCGCCCTCACCCCGCAGAAGCGGTTCTCCGGTAGCGGCGGCAGCGACCCCGAACTCTCCCCGGCCGGGCGACGCCAGGCCCACGCCGTGGCCGAGGCGCTGGCCGCCCGCGGCACCATCCAGACCGTCATCAGCTCCCCGCTGCGGCGCTGCCGCGAGACCGCCCAGGCCGTGGCCGACCGCCTCGGCCTCGGCGTGACCGTCGAACAGGGCCTGCGCGAGGTGGACTTCGGCGCGTGGGAGGGCCTGACCTTCGCCGAGGTGCAGGAGCGGTTCCCGGAGGACCTCCAGGCCTGGCTGGACTCCCCGAAGGCCGCCCCCACCGGCGGCGGCGAGAGCTTCGCGGCCGCCACCCGCCGGATCTCGGCCACCCGGGACCGGCTGCTGGCGGCGCACGCAGGGCGTACGGTACTGCTGGTCACGCATGTGACCCCGGTGAAGATCCTTGTTCGGCTGGCCCTCGGGGCCCCGCCGGAGTCCCTGTTCCGGATGGAGCTCTCCGCGGCCTCGCTGACGGCGGTCGCGTACTACGCCGACGGCAACGCCTCGCTCCGCCTCCTCAACGACACGTCCCACCTCCGCTAGGCGGGGCGCTGGCCTGCGGGTGCCCGTGCGGGTGCGGGTGCGGGTGCCGTTGCGCGGAGCCGGCCCCCCACCCCGCCCCTTCCCGAAACCGGCGCCTCCGGCCCCGGGCCCCGTTCCGGGCGCTTCGCGCCCGGTGCGCTCGAACGCCGCGCGGGCTGGATCTGCGGGGGGTCAGTGGATCTGGGTGACGATCACGTCGAGGGACCACGGCCTGCCGGGCTTCGCCGGGGCCTGCGCCTCCACCGCGTAACCCAGGTCCCGCAGGGCCGCGACCAGCTCCGCCGGGTCCGCGGGGACGGCCCCCGCGACCAGCAGGTCCCGCACCAGCCGCCCCTTCGTCGCCTTGTTGAAGTGGCTCACCACGGACCGCTTCTCGACCCCGTCCACCACCTGCGCGTGCAGCACCCGCACGGTCGCCGTGCGCCCCGCCGTCTCGCCCTTCGGCTTCCAGGCCGTCGCGTACGCCGCCGACCGCAGGTCGAGGACCAGGCCGTCCCCGGCGGCTTCGGGCATGACCTCCGCCATCGGCGTCCGCCAGTGCGCGCCGAGCGCGCCCAGCCCGGGCAGTTTCACGCCCATCGAGCAGCGGTAGGAGGGGATGGCGTCCGTGACGCGGACGGCGCCCCACAGCCCGGAGAACACCAGCAGCGACCGCTCGGCCAGGGCCCGTGCCCCGGCCGGCAGGTCCCCGAGTCCCAGCGCGTCGTACAGCACTCCGGTGTACACCTCGCCCGCGGGTCGGGCGGCGGCGGTGCGCAGGCCGGCGTTCTTCGCGACCTCGCCCCGCAGCCCCTCGCTCAGCCCGAGCACCTCGCGGGCCTTGTCCTCGTCCGCGGAGCACAGCTCGACGAGTTCCTCCAGTACGGCCGCCCGCGCAACGGCCAGTCCGGGCAGCGACAGCGTCCCCGCGTCCAGGGGCGCGCCGGAGCCTCCGGCGGCCTTTCCCTCGGACGGCGGCAGCAGCACGAGCACGGCGGTTCTCCTTCTTCACGTACGAGCGCGGGGGTGCGGCCCCGACAAGCCAGCCTAGGCCCTCCCGAACGGACCGTTTCACCGCGCCGGGGCGCACCGGCCGCCCTACGCTCGGGGCATGCCACGCCGCCTGATGCACCTGTCCGACGCGGCCGAGGCCGCCCTGCGCACGGCCCTGCAGCAGCTCCGGGCGGAGCTGGAGGTCCGTACGGAGTTCCCCGCGCCCGTGCTCGCGGCGGCGGAGGCCGCTGCGGCCGCGCCCCGGCTGCCCGATGAGGACGCCACCGACCTGCCGTTCTTCACGATCGATCCGCCGGGTTCGAAGGACCTCGACCAGGCCATGTACCTGGAGCGGCGGCCGGGCGGCGGCTTCCGCGTGCACTACGCCATCGCGGACGTGGCGGCCTTCGTCGCGCCCGGCGATGCGCTGGACGCCGAGGCGCACGAGCGGGTGGAGACGCTGTACTTCCCCGACGGCAAGGTGCCCCTGCACCCTCCGGTGATCTCCGAGGGCGCGGCCAGCCTGCTGCCGGACCGGACCGTTCCGGCCCTGCTGTGGCAGCACGACCTCGACGCGCACGGTGAGGTCACGCACGCGCACGTGCGCCGGGCCCTGGTCCGCAGCCGGGCCAGGCTCGACTACGCGGGCGTCCAGCAGGCCATCGACGCGGGCACGGCCGAGGAGCCGGTGGCCCTGCTGCGCGACATCGGCGGCCTGCGGGAGGCCGTGGAGGTCGCGCGGGGCGGCATCTCGCTGTCCCTGCCGGACCAGGAGGTCACCCTTGAGGACGGGTCGTTCCGGCTGGACTACCGGGCGCAGCTGCCGGTGGACGGCTGGAACGAGCAGATCTCCCTCATGACGGGCATGGCCGCGGCCCGGATCATGCTGGACAGCGGGACCGGCATCCTGCGGACCCAGCCGCCGGCCCCGAACCACGAGGTCACGCGGTTGCGCCTGATCGCCCAGGACCTGGGCATCGACTGGCCGCACCACGTCTCGTACGCGGAGCTGATCCGCCGCCTCGATCCGCAGGACCAGAAGCACGCGGCCTTCCTCAACGAGGCCACCGGCCTGCTGGAGAAGTCGGTCTACACGCCGTTCCGCGACCACCGGGTCCCGGAGCTCACGCTCCATGCGGCGATCGCGGCGCCGTACACGCACTGCACGGCCCCGCTGCGGCGCCTCGTCGACCGGTACGCCGGCGAGTTGTGCGTGGCCGCCTGCGCCGGCCAGGACCCGCCGTCCTGGGTGCTCGCGGCCCTGTACGGCCTGCCGTGCGACATGGCGCGGGGGCAGGGGAACGTGGTGGGCCGACGCTCCGTGGACCTGGCGGAGGCCGCGGTGCTGATGAACCGGGTGGGCGAGGTCTTCGACGCCACGGTCGTCAACACCGACGTGGAGGAGAAGCCGTCGAAGCCGAACGAGGGCACGGTGCACATGGCGGAGCCCGCCGTGATCGGCAGGGTCACGGCGGGCTCCGCCCTCGTGCTGGGGTCGAGCGTCCGGGTCACCCTGAAGCGGGCCGACCCTTCGTTCTCCGGCCGGCACAAGATCCTGTTCAGCCTGCCCTAGCGGGTTCCCGGCCGCCGCGCACCGCGGCGACGACCGCTGCCGGGTCGTCGGCGTGGAAGCGGACGGTACGGGCGTGCGCGCGGGCGCCGAGCGGCCGGGTGAACGCGAGGGGGCGGGTCAGTTCCAGGGTCACGGTGGTCTGGCTGCCGACGATCAGGTCCAGCACCCCGTCCTCGGAGAGGGTGACCAGCCGTCCTTCCGGGTAGCGGCGGTCGACCCGGACCGCGGCCACCGCGTCGGGCGGGACGACCAGGTCGAACAGGGCGCCGTAGCGGATCCGCAGGGTGCCGTCGCCGTGGACGACGTGCGGCCGGGTCACGCAGGCGGCGTGCAGGGCGAGCAGCAGCAGCACCCCGTAGACGTCGAGGACGAGGACCACGCGGTGCACGGCCGGCCACGGGATGACGAGCGCCAGCGCGACGGTCTCGACGACCGACACGAACAGGAAGCCGTACATCATGGCGGTCTGGGGCCCGGTGTAGCGGGCGGCGAGGTCCCCGGCCGCCACGCCGTGCGGCGGGCGGCGCAGCGCCCACCGTACGAGCGAGGCCGTGGCCCGCAGCTCGTGGAGCAGCAGCCGGCGTGCGGCGGCGGGCACCGCGGCCCGTACGGCGGCCCGCGCGGCGTCGCCGGGGCGGGCGCCGCGGGCCCGCTCGGCGGCGTACAGCGAGCGCAGCACCCACGCCTCGAACAGCAGCACGGCGGCGACGAGCGCCTCGGCCGTGCCGGTCACCCAGCCGGGCGGCCGCACCCCGGCGGCGAGGACCAGCACCAGCAGCAGTTCGCCGGGTACCACCGCGCCGGCCGCGATCCGTGCCGCGCGTATCCGCCTCATGCCCGTCCCCTCTGCGTGAACGCTTCCATCACGAGCCGGACGACGGCTGCCTGGGCGGGGGCGTACTCCGCGAGCAGCGCATCGGTGAAGCCCGGCGCGAGGACCGGTCCGCCGCTCCTCGGGATCGCGTCGAACACCTCGTCGGGGACGGCGGCGACCAGGTCGGCGGCGAGCGGGGCGATCCGCGGGTCGTCGACGGGCGCGTCGGCGAGGTCGTCGAGGCGTCGGTACAGGTCGAGGACGGCCGGGTCGGCGGCCAGCGGGCCGAGCGCGGCGTACAGTTCGGCGCCGCCGGCGCCGGCCGTGTCGAGCAGGGTCAGGTGCTCGCGGTCGAGGGCGGCGGACGCCGACCCGGTCTCGGGGGCCCGGGCGAGCAGCTCGGCGAGGGCCGGGGAGACGGGCTCGGTCGCGCCGGGCGGTGCGGCGCGCAGTGCGGCGAGCCGGAGCCGGCGCTCCCGGACGGCGGTCTCCTGCCGGGCCAGGTCGGCGTCGAGCTCCTCCAGTACCTCCTGCAGGTCGCGCCCGGCGTCATCCGCGAGGACGTCGCGGACCTCGTCCAGGCCGAGGCCGAGCTCGGTGAGCCGGCGGACGCGGGCGAGCAGCACGGCGTCGCGGACGCTGTACACCCGGTATCCGTTGGGTCGGCGCTCCGGTTCCGGGAGCAGTCCGACGTGGTGGTAGTGCCGGATCGCGCGGGTGGTGACCCCGACGAGTGCGGCGATCTCTCCGATCCTCATGCGGCCAGTAGAAACCCTGCCGCTGCGGCAAGGTCAAGCGCCGCCGCGACGGCGGGTAGCATGGTCGTTCGCAGAACAACGCCGGCGGACGGCCGCGTCGGGGCTCCGGCCCCGCCGAGGAACGTCCGGGCTCCACAGGGCAGGGTGGTGGGTAACGCCCACCCGGGGTGACCCGCGGGACAGTGCCACAGAAAACAGACCGCCGGGGGCTTCGGCTCCCGGTAAGGGTGAAACGGTGGTGTAAGAGACCACCAGCGCCTGGGGTGACCCAGGCGGCTAGGTAAACCCCACTCGGAGCAAGGTCAAGAGGAGTCGTCTCCGGACGGCTCTGCGCGGACGATCGAGGGCTGCCCGCCCGAGTCCGCGGGTAGACCGCACGAGGCCGGTGGCAACACCGGTCCTAGATGGATGGCCGTCTCCCCGGCGATCGCGAGGTCGCCGGGTGACAGAACCCGGCGTACAGCCGGCGTCGTTCTGCACCTGATACGGGTCGGGGGGGGGGGGGGGGGGGGGGGGGGGGGGGGGAGGGGGGGGGGGGGGGGGGGGGGAGGGGGGGGGGGGGGGGGGGGAGG
>NZ_JBVHVT010000088.1:0-36848 GCF_055564695.1 Streptomyces sp. NPDC029014 | reverse complement strand
GGCTTGGGAGCTGGGTTTTTCCCCCCGGAACCTCCCCTGTTAACCCCCGCGCCCGGTGCCGGACCACGGCGTCGGCACCGGGCGCGAGCGCAGGTGCCGGGCACGAGCGCAGGTGCCGGGCACGAGCGCAGGTGCCGGGCACGGCGGAGGGCCCCGCAGCCGATCGTGCCGGCCGCGGGGCCCTCCCCTTCCCGGGATCCCCGTCAGTCCCCCGGGAAGTGGCAGGCCACCTCGCGGGAGGCGGCGATCCGCAGCAGCGGCCGCTCGGTGCGGCACACCTCCTGCGCCTTCGGGCAGCGCGGATGGAAGGTGCAGCCCGGCGGCGGCGCGGCCGGGCTCGGCGGGTCCCCGAGCAGCACGATCCGTTCCCGCCGCCGCTCGGCCGCCGGGTCCGGCAGCGGTACGGCGGACAGCAGCGCCCGCGTGTACGGGTGCTGGGGGTTCTCGTACAGGGCGCGCTTCTCGCCGATCTCGACGATCCGGCCCAGGTACATGACGGCGACCCGGTCGCTGACCCGCTTCACCACGGACAGGTCGTGCGCGATGAACACGTACGCCAGCCCCAGCTCCGCGCGCAGCCGCTCCATCAGGTTGACGATCTGCGCCTGGACGGAGACGTCGAGCGCCGAGACGGGCTCGTCGGCGACGACCAGCCGGGGGCTGGTGGCCAGGGACCGGGCGATCCCGATGCGCTGGGCCTGGCCGCCGGAGAACTCGTGCGGGTAGCGGTCGATGTGCTCCGGGATCAGCCCGACCAGGTCCATCAGCTCGGCCGCCCGGCGCCGGGCGTCGGCCGCCGTCCAGCCCTGCACCAGCAGCGGATCGGAGATGATCCGGGCCACCGTCTGGCGGGGGTTGAGCGAGGAGTGCGGGTCCTGGAAGACCATCTGGACGTGCCGGCGCAGCGGCCGCAGGGCCCGCTGCGAGAGCCGGGTGATGTCCCGGCCGTCGAAGGTGACGCTGCCCGAGGTGGGCTCCAGCAGCCTGACCAGCATCCGGCCGGTGGTGGACTTGCCGCAGCCCGACTCGCCGACCAGGCCGAGGGTTTCGCCCGCCGCCAGGTCGAAGGAGACCCCGTCGACGGCCCGGACGGGTGCGCCGCGGCGCCCGCTCGCGGACCGCCGGCCGGGGAAGGCCATGGCCAGGTCTCGTACGGACAGCAGGGCCGCGGGCCCGGTGTCCGCGAGGGTGCGCGGCGCCCCGGGGGTCTCGGCGGGGGTGTGCGTGGGGGTGGTCATCGGGCCGCCTCCTCGGGGGTGGGGGATCCGGCGAAGTGGCAGGCCACCGACCGGCCGGGTCGGTCCCCGTACGCGCGGAGGGCCGGGCGCTCGCCGGTGCAGGGCGTGGCGGCCTGCGGGCAGCGCGGGGCGAAGGCGCAGCCGGGGGCGGGTGTGAGGAGGGAGGGCGGGGAGCCGGGGATGGCCCGTAGCGGCTGGTCGTCGGCGCCGTCCGCGCCGTCGGTGAGGCGGGGCATGGAGTCGAGCAGGCCCCGGGTGTAGGGGTGGGCGGGGTCGGCGAACAGCTCGTCGACGCCCGCGTGTTCGGCGGCCCGGCCGCCGTACATGACGAGCACCTCGTGGGCGACGCGGGCGACGACGCCCAGGTCGTGGGTGATCATGATGATGCCGAGGCCGCGTTCCTGCTGGAGGCGGGCGAGGAGTTCGAGGATCTGCGCCTGGACGGTGACGTCGAGGGCGGTGGTGGGTTCGTCCGCGATGAGCAGGTCGGGCTCGCAGGCCAGCGCCATGGCGATCATCGCGCGCTGGCGCATGCCGCCGGAGAACTGGTGCGGGTACTCGCGGGCGCGGCGGGCCGGCTCCGGGATGCCGACCTCGCCGAGCATCTCCACGGCCCGCCGGCGGGCGGCGGCCCGGCCGGCCCCGAAGTGGACGCGGACGTGCTCGGCGATCTGCTCGCCGACCGTGTAGTAGGGGTGGAGGCTGGACAGCGGGTCCTGGAAGATCATGGCCATCTTCCGGCCGCGCAGCCGGGAGAGCTCCTTCTCCGACATCGCGGTGAGCTCCCGGCCGGCGAGCCGGACGGAGCCGGTGACCTCGGCGCCGCGGTGCAGGCCCATGACGGCGAGCGAGGTGACCGACTTGCCGGAGCCGGACTCGCCGACGATGCCGAGGGTCCGGCCGGCCGCGACGGTGAAGCCGAGCGAGTCGACGGCGCGTACGGGGCCGCGCGCGGTGGTGAACGTGACGTTCAGGTCGCGGACCTCCAGCAGCGGCGCGCCGGGGGCTGCGGGGTCCTGGGGGGCGGCGGGGGCTGCGGGGGTGGTCATCAGTACCTCACCCTCGGGTCGACGACGGCGTACAGGAGGTCGACGACGAGATTGGCGACGACGATGAAGAAGGCGGCGAGCAGGGTGACTCCGAGGACGACCGGCTGGTCGGAGCTGACGAGGGCCCCGTAGAACAGCCGCCCGATGCCGGGGAGTCCGAAGATGGACTCGGTGATCACGGCGCCGGCGAGGAGGCCGCCGAGGTCCATGCCGAAGATGGTCAGGATCGGGGTCATCCCGGAGCGCAGGCCGTGCTTGACGACGACGGTGCGCTCGGGCATGCCCTTGGCGCGGGCGGTGCGGATGTACGGCTCGGCCATCGCCTCGATCATGGATCCGCGGCTCTGGCGGGCGTACATGGCGGCGTACAGCAGGGCGAGGGCGGTCCAGGGCAGCAGCAGGTTGGCGGCCCAGCCGAGCGGGTCGTCGGTGAGGGCCTGGTAGCTGGGGTAGGGCAGCAGCCCGGCGATGCGGATCACCCCGTAGATGAGCATCACGGAGGTGAAGTAGACGGGGAGGGAGGCGGCGGCGACGGCGCCGACCATGAGGGCCTTGTCGGTGGCGGTGTCCTTGCGCAGGGCGGCGGTCACGCCGGCGCCGAGGCCGAGCAGGAGCCACAGCACGGCGGCGCCGACGGCGAGGGAGGCGGAGACCGGGAGGCGGTCCATCAGCAGGTCCCAGACGGGCAGGGAGTTCTCGTACGAGTAACCCAGGCAGGGGAAGTCGCAGTGGACGGCGTACTGGCCGGTGCCGAGGGTGCGGCCGGTGAAGATGCCGGTGAGGAAGTCGCCGAACTGGCGCCACAGCGGCTGGTCCAGGCCCAGGTAGGCGCGGACGTCGGCGATGCGCTCGGGGCTGCAGGTCTTGCCGCAGGCGGCCGCGGCCGGGTCGGAGGGCAGGACGTAGAAGATGAGGAAGGTGACGGCGGCGATGGCGAGCAGCACGCCCGCGAGGGCGAGAAGTCGGCGCGCGAGGTAGAGGATCAACTGCGGCCTCCCCGCGGGTCGAGAATGTCGCGCAGGGCGTCCCCGAGCAGGGTGAAGGCGAGTACGGCGAGGAAGAGGAAGACGCTCGGGATGATGAAGTACATCGGGTCGGTCTCGTAGAAGGCGACGGACTCGGCGATCATCTGGCCCCAGGACGGGGTGGGTGGGCGGACGCCCACGCCGAGGTAGCTGAGCGCGGCCTCGGTGCTGATCATGCCGGGGATGAGCAGGGTGGTGTAGGCGATGACCGGGCCCGAGACCCCGGGCAGGACGTCGCGGGTGAGGATCCGCCAGGAGCCGGAGCCGCCGACGCGGGCGGCGTCGACGTACTCGCGGTGTCTGAGGGAGAGGGTCTGGCCGCGGACGACGCGGGCGACGCCGGGCCAGCCGAAGATGCCGATGACGGCGGTCATGAGGGCGATGCGGTTGACGTCCTTGGCCACGGACAGCACGGCGATCATGAAGATGAGGGACGGGAAGGACATCGTCAGGTCCATCAGGCGGGACAGGACGGTGTCGGTGCGGCCGCCGAAGTAGCCGGCGGCGATCCCGGCGGCGGTGCCCGTGACGACGACGATGGCGGTCGCGGCGAAGGCGATGAGCAGGGAGACCTGGGCGCCGGTGACGACGCGGGCGAACAGGTCGCGGCCGGTGACGGGTTCGACGCCGAGCCAGTGCTCGGGGCTGATCCCGCCGAGGGAGCCGAGCGGCTGGCCGCCCAGGTAGGGGTCGACGGCGGACTTGTCGAACTCCTCCGGGGACCAGCCGCCGAGGGCGCTGAGCCAGGGTGCGGTGGCGGCCATCAGGACGAAGAGGAGGACGACGCAGAGGCTGACGCGGACGGCGGGGCGGCGGCGCAGTTCCTGTCGGGCGAGCTGCCAGGGGCTGCTGCCCGGCGGAAGGTCGGTGGCCGTGGCAGGGGCGGGCTGCGGGGCGGCGGTGCCGGGGGCGGGGGCGGGGGCGGTCATGGCGTTGGGTCCTGGCCGGTTCCGGGAGCCGGGGGCCGGGGCCCGCTCAGCCCTGGCCCTTCGAGGGGTCCTTGAGGCCGACGGTCGCGTAGTCGATGGTTCCGGTCCACACGGGGTGGCCGTAGGCGCCGGCGATGTTGGTGCCGACGAGGAGGGGCTTGCGCTCGAGCAGGACCGGGATGGAGGGGGCCTTCTTCATGATCTCGGCGTCGAGGTCGATCCAGGCCTGGTTGGCCTGCTTGGCGTCGGACATGGCGTTGATCTCGTCGATCCGCTTCTGCACGGCCTCGTCGCGGAACTGGCTGTAGTTGCCCTGGTTGCCCTTCTCCTTGATGGTCCGTCCGTCGAAGACGAACGGGATCCAGGTGGAGCCGGACGGGTAGTCGGGGCACCAGCCGGTGAAGGTCATGTCCGGGGTGGTGGACAGGTCGCCGATGACGTCGTAGTAGGCGCCCGGGTCGACGGTGTCGATGACGACCTCGACGCCGGCGCGGGCCAGGCCCTGCTGGATGGCTTCGGCGCGGCCCTTGTCGCCGGTGGAGACGGCGAGGGAGACCTTGAGGGTCTCCTTGCCGGCGGCCTTGAGGAGCTCCTTGGCCTTGGCGGGGTCGCCGGCCGGGGCGGTCTTCAGGGTGTCGGCCTGCTTGCCGCCGGTGAGGGCGGGCGGCAGGTAGGCGGTGGCGACCTCGTTGAGGGCCGGGCCGCCGGCCGCGGTGATGACGGCCTCCTTGTCGAGGGCGTAGTGCATGGCCTCGCGGACCTTGGGGTCGTTGAAGGGGGCCCGGGAGTTGTTGAGGTGCAGCATCGTGGTGCAGCCCTGGGACTCGGCGAGCAGGCGGGACTTGACCTCCGGCTTGGGCAGCACCTTGGGGGCGCTCTCCGGGCGCATGTTGGAGTACTCCACGGCGGAGGCGTCGGCGCCCTCGGAGGCGATGATCCGGTCGTCGATCTGGCCGCCCTTGAGGCCCATGACGACGACGAACCGGTCCGGGTAGGCCTTGCGGACGGTGTCGGTCCCGGGGTCCCAGTGCTCGTTGCGGACGAGGACGAGCTTCTTGTCGCGGTCGTACGACTCGATCTTGTACGGGCCGGAGGAGAACGGGCGGGCGTCGTACTGGGTGCCCTTCTCCTGGGACTGCGGGACGGGCGCGAAGGTGGGGAGGGTGGCCGTCGCGGCGAACTCGGCGACCGGGCGCTTGAGTTCGAAGACGACGGTCCGGTCGTCGGGGGTCTTGACGGAGTCCAGGTGCTGCCCCTGGAGCGGGCCCTTGTAGCCCTCGGTGCCGGCGAGGTACTGGGCGGCGTAGTCGGGGCCGCCGGTGAGGTCGGGGGCGAAGGAGCGCTCGACGTTGTACTTGACGTCCTGGGCCTTGATGGGGGTGCCGTCCTCGTACTTCAGGCCCTCCTTGAGGGTGAAGGTCCAGGTGCGGCCGCCGTTGGAGGGGGTGCCGAGGTCGGTGGCGAGGTCGGGGACGAGCTCGCTGCCGGCCTTGCCGGGCTCGGCCTTGAAGGTGACGAGGGTGCGGTAGAGCAGGCGGGTGCCGAAGTCCATGGCCGGCATGGTCCAGTTGCGGGCCGGGTCGAGGTGGGAGAAGTCCTGGTTGGACAGGACGGTGAGCGTGCCGCCCTTGACCGGGGTGCCGCCGAGGACCTTGCCGTCGTTGGCGGCGGCGGGGTTGGCGCCGCCGGCGGCGGCGGAGCCCTTCTTGGGGTCGGAACAGCCCGAGGCGCCGATTGCGAGAGCGGCCACGAGGGCGGTGGCGAGGGCGAGTTGGGTGCGCTTGGTCATGGTCACTCCAGTGCAGGGGCAGCGCTCTACGATGTGACCGGTAACATAGTAATGTGAAATTGCACTGACAAGAGATCAGCCCCGCCGTTATCCAGCCGTGTCCCAATTCCGTCCGCCGACGGGGAGTTGGGGGCGCCCGCCCACGCAGACGACCTACGCTGCGCCCCTCGGGCGTACCCCTGCTTCTCCCTCACCCGCGCTCCGGTGCCCGGCCACCCGCTCCGAGGTCACCGCGGCGGCGGGCACCAGCGCCTCCGTCGCCGTGTGGCACGCCTGGTCCACCTTGCCGCGCTGGAGCTGCGTACGGGCGAGCCAGAAGGCGTGGAAGGCACGGCCCCGCTGACGCGCCCGATCCTCTCGCTCCAGCGCATCCGCGATCAGCGGTTCGGCGATGGCAGCCTCACCGAGACGGCCATGCGCGATGCCGGTGTCCACGATGAGCTTCGGCTCATCGAAATACGTCACCCATGCCGGGTCGGAGTCTCCGGGTCGGATGCGCTCGAAATGGCCGTGCGCTTCGGAGATCGCCGTGTGCGTCGCTCTCTTGTCACCCAATGCGGCGTGGGCGAAGGCTTCCCGCATTGCCAGCATGGACCGCACCCTCGCTGTCGTCCCGCTCGCGGCCCGGGCTTGGTCCTGCGCGGCGGATACCAGTGCCAGGGCATCTGCCGGCTTGTCCTGGTAGGTCGCTTGCAGGCTCATACAGGCGAGCACGTTGGCCATGAACGGGTGATCGTCGATTTCCCGGGCCAGTTGCAGGGCCTCCGAGAAATAGGCCCGTGCCTGGTGGTACTGGCGGGCGTCGAAGTACGTCCATCCGGTGAGCCGTGCCAGTTCTGCGGCGATGCCGTACAGGCCGTGCTGTATCGGCATCGGCCGCTGGTCCTTCAGCAGCCCCTCGACGTATCGCAACTGGCCGACGACGGCGGAACGCAGGGTCTCGCCTCCGTGCTCGTCGTCGCGTCGCCAGTAGTCCTCGATCGAGGACCGAAGCGCCTGGAGCGTGGACGGGCTCGGATGGGTCCCGGCAGCCAGAGCGAGGATGCTGTCCACCTCCACCCCGGGTAACGCAGCAAGCGGCCTGTGCTCGGCAGGCGGGTGAACGGATTCCGCCGGCTCCCGGTCGGCCACGGCAAGCGCGGCCGGCGTCTCCCACTCCCGTCGGGCAAGCCCGAGCATGTGACCCGGGATGCGCAAGCCATCGGCGATCCGCTCGATCACGTCCATGTGGAGAAGCTGCCGCCGGCCCGCGATGACCTCGCCCACTCGGCTCGGCGTCAGCTCGCATTGCCGCGCGATCATCGACGGGTAGATGCCCGCCCGGGCCTTGACCGCGACCCTTCTGCACATGGCGAAGCGAACGAGGACGGCCGCCTTGAACGGCTTGGTGGGCACTCCCTACCCAGAGCGGACGGCTCTGGGCGGCGAACCCCGCGTCTTGATGACCATGCGGGTCTCTCGGGCTCTGGCAGGACGTGGTTGCCGAGCACGCGAGTCCTGGAAGGGGACCGGTTCGACATCTTCTCCGACCCAGGCCGCTACCCCCCGTGCAAGTGCCCCCGCTGCGGCGACACGCCGCTGTCGACGCGCTCACTGCGACCGGCGGCCGGCGAGCCGGGGGCGTCGTTCCGGGACGGATGAAGACCTCCCGCCGGAACCCCGATGGGTCCATCAAGATCAAGAAAGCATACGGAATGAACGAGAACGCTCACGCCGAGCAGAACAGCAGCCTGCTGATCGGCGTCCGCCGCATCACCGCGGCCCGCTCGCGCGCCGAGGGCCTGTCGGACTCCGACGGGCCGGAGGACACTCCGATGACAGCGGCTGACCTGTTCCCGCGCTGGCCGTCCCCGCCGGACTCCTGCGCCGAGTGCGCCCAGCACGTCGCCGACCGCTTCGACGCCCGGGTCGCCCGGGACAGGTCGCGCGTCACGGACGTGAACGTGCTGATCATGCGGCATCACCCCGAACGCCGGCGACGCCCGTAGGTCCGGCGCCGCCGGGTCGGGCTACAGGCCCGAGCCGAGGCCCTTGGAGGGCGGGCGGCCCACCGGTTCGTTGCGGGCTTCGGCCCAGAGGGAGCGGACGTGGCCCAGGTGGCGGCGCATGCATTCCGCTGCGCCTTCCGCGTCGCCCGCCAGCATCAGGTCCAGGAGTTCGAGGTGTTCCTCGGCGGAGGAGACCAGCTTGCCCGCTTCGTCCAGGCCCGTCAGGCCGTAGAGGCGGGAGCGCTTGCGGAGGTCGCCGACCGTTTCGACGAGGCGTTCGTTGCCCGCGAGGCCCAGCAGGGTGAGGTGGAAGCGGCGGTCCGCCTCCAGGTAGCCGATGAGGTTGTGCTCGCGGGCGCTGGTGACGATCTCCTCCGCGATGGGGCGGAGCTCCTCCAGTTGCTCCTTCGTCGCCATGCGGGTGACCTTGGCGACGGTCGGGACCTCGATCATCGTGCGCAGTTCGGTGTACTGGTCCAGGTCGCGCTCGCTGACCTCGGTGATGCGGAAGCCCTTGTTGCGGACGGGTTCGACCAGGCCCTCGCGGGCCAGGTCGAGCATGGCCTCGCGGACCGGGGTGGCCGAGACGCCGAGCTCGGCGGCCAGGCCGGGGGCCGAGTAGACGCTGCCGGGGCGCAGTTCGCCCGCTATCAGGGCTGCTCGGAGGGCATGGCCGACCTGGTCGCGGAGCCGCTCCTGGGCCTTGATGAGACTGTGCTGCTTCAGGTCACCCATTGCTTTTCCTCCGAGGCGCCGCACACGACCGACGTGCAGGGGAACAGCGTACAATGTCACGTTTCGCTGTTCTCCCCAGCGGCGGCGTACAGCGCCACCGCCACGGCAAGATCCTCCCAGGCCATGCCCACGCTCTTGAAGAGCTGTGGACAACCCGGCCGCCCGCCGGGCGGTATCCGGCCCGCGACCAGGTCGGCCAGGGTGCCGTTGATATGACCGGGGCCGATGGCCCCCTCCGCCTCCGGCACCAGCAGGTCCCCGGCCTCGCGCAGGGCCGCCGTCCGCGCCTCGACGTACACGGCGGACCGCCGCACCAGCGCCGTGTCCGTCTCGCGGGCGTCCGGCTCGTGCGAGCCGACCGCGACGACCACCGCGTCCGCCGGCACCAGCCGCCCGTCGAACAGCGGGGTGCGGGCCGTCGTGCAGCAGACCACCAGGTCGGCCTCGGCCACGTCCGCCGCCGTCCCCGTACGGGCCGGGACGCCCAGGGCCTGCGCGTGCGACGCCAGCCTCCGGGCCCCGACGGGATCGCGGGCGACGACCACCACCCCCGCCAACTCCCGTACCGCGGCCACCGCCTCGAGGTGCCCGTACGCCTGCGGCCCGCTGCCGAAGAGCACCAGCCGCAGCGACCGCCCCTCGGGGGCCAGGTGGCGCAGGGCCAGCGCCGAGACCGCGGGCGTGCGCAGGGCCGTGAGCGCGGCGCCGTCGAGGAGGGCGACCGGGTGCAGGGTGGCACCGTCCAGCAGCAGGTACGAGCCGGTGATGCGGGGCAGGCCGAGCGCCGGGTTGCCGGGCGCCACCCCGGCTATCTTCACCCCGGCGTACGCCCCCGCCGCGGCCGGCATCAGCAGCAGTTCGCCGCCCGGCGCCCGCAGCGAGCCGCGCTGCGGGCAGACCTCCGGGTCCAGCCCGCGGCGCAGCGTCTCGGCCAGGGCGTCGGCGGCCGAGGCAGGCGTGAGCAGCCCGGCCATGTCGGCGGCCCCGAACTGGCGGATCACAGCAGGAACCCCGGGCCGAGCGCGTCGTACGGGTCGAGGGTGAAGGTGTGCTCGCCGGTGCGGTACGCGGTGCCGGTGACCTCCGTGACCAGGCCTTCTCCGGCACCGTCCGGCCCCGCGTCCGCGTCCGCGTCCGGGACCGCGCGGCCCGTGAACACCGTGCCGACGACCGACTCGTGGAGCAGGTCCTCGCCCGGCCCGAGCCGCCCGTCCTGCGCCAGCAGCGCGAGCCGTGCCGAGGTGCCGGAGCCGCAGGGCGAGCGGTCGACCTGCCCGTCGGCGAAGACGGTCGCGTTGCGCTGGTGCGGGCCGAACGGGGTGTCGGGCAGCTCCTCGTGGAGGATCACCCCGTAGACGCCGGAGAGCAGCGGCCCGCCCGGGTGCCAGGTTCCGGGGTGGGTGGCGAGGGCGGCCCGGATCTCGCGCCCGGCGCGCACCAGGTCGGGCAGGGCGGCCCGGGTGACGTCCAGGCCGAGGTCGCGGGCGCGGACGGAGGCGTAGCAGGCGCCGGCGTGCGCGAGGTCCGCCTCGGCGAGGCCGAGGGTGGTGGCGACGGGCACCTTGCGGGCGGTGACCCGGGCGGGGACGTTGCGGAAGGTGACCCCGGTGGTGCGGCCCCCGTCCCGGTGCACGGTGGCGGTGACCCGCCCCGACGGGACGTCGATCCGCACCTCCACGTCGCCCTGCTCGGGGGCGGGGACCCGGCCGCTGTCCACGGCCCAGGCCCCGAGCGCCATGGTGCCGTGGCCGCAGGCGGTGGAGTAGCCGTCCTTGTGCCAGAACAGCACCCCGAAGTGGGCCCCGTCGTCGTCCGGGGGCACGACGAAGCCGCCGTACATCCCGGCGTGCCCGCGCGGCTCCTGTACGAGCAGGCGCCGTACGTCGTCCAGCTCGCCCGGGCGCGGGGCCGTCCCGGAGCCGCCGGGCCCGATGGCCGTGGCGCACCGCTCGGCGACGGTGTCCCCGGGCAGCGCGGCCGGGAACCCCGGGTCGGTGGTGTCGACGATCCGGAACGGTTCCCCGGCGGTGTGGTAGTCGACCGTGCGGACGGTCTGCCGGGGCTGCGGGGCCGACGGGGGCCGCGGGGCGGAGGGTGCGGGAGTCAAAGGAGGAACCCTCCGGGGAAGGGGTCGGTGGGGTCGAGGAAGTACTGGGCGGTGCCGGTGATCCAGGCCCGCCCGGTGACCGTGGGGACGACCGCCTCGTGGCCGCCGACGGTGGTCCGGCCGACGAGCCGGCCGGTGAACTCGGTTCCGATGAAGGACTCGTTGACGAAGTCGGTGTCGAGGTCGAGCAGGCCGCGGGCGTGCAGCTGGGCCATGCGCGCGCTGGTGCCCGTACCGCAGGGCGAGCGGTCGAACCAGCCGGGGTGGATGGCCATCGCGTGCCGGGAGCGGCGGGCGTCGGAGCCGGGGGCGGCGAGGTAGACGTGCTTGACGCCGGCGATGGACGGGTCCTCGGGGTGGACGGGACGGTCGGCGGAGGCGTTGACGGCGTCCATGACGGCGAGCCCGGCGGCGAGCAGGTCGTCCTTGCGGGCCCGGTCGAAGGGAAGCCCGAGGGAGTCGAGTTCGACGAAGGCGTAGAAGTTGCCGCCGTAGGCGAGGTCGTAGGTGACCGTGCCGTGGCCGGGGACCTCCGCCTTCAGGTCGAGTCCCACGCAGAAGGAGGGGACGTTGGTGAGGGTCACGGCGGTGGCCGCGCCGTCCTCGACGCGGACGTCGACGCTGACGAGCCCCGCCGGGGTGTCGAGGCGGACGGTGGTGACCGGCTCGACGGCCGGCACCATGCCCGTCTCGACGAGGACGGTGGCGACCCCGATGGTGCCGTGCCCGCACATCGGCAGCAGGCCCGACACCTCGACGTACAGCACGCCGAAGTCGGCGTCGGGGCGGGTGGGGGGCTGCAGGATCGCGCCGCTCATCGCGGAGTGCCCGCGCGGCTCGTACATGAGCAGGGTGCGGACGTGGTCCAGGTGCTCGATGAAGTGGAGCCGCTTCTCGGCCATGGTGGCGCCGGGGACCACCCCGACGCCCCCGGTGATGACCCGGGTCGGCATGCCCTCGGTGTGCGAGTCCACCGCGTGGTAGATGTGGCGCGTACGCATGGGGTCCCCCCGGTCGGCTAGTTGAGTCCCTCGGCGAGGGCCTTCTCGGTGGCGGCGCGGACGGCCGCCTCGACCTCGCCGACGAGCGGGAGGCGGGGCGGGCGGGTGGGGCCGCCGGGGCGTCCGGCCAGGTCCATGGAGAGCTTGATGGCCTGGACGAACTCGGTCTTGGAGTCCCAGCGCAGCAGCGAGTGCAGGGACTTGTACAGCGGCAGGGCGGTGGCCAGGTCGCCGGAGACGGCGGCCCGGTACAGGGTGGCGCAGGAGCGCGGCAGGGCGTTCGGGTAGCCGGCGATCCAGCCGACGGCGCCGGCGAGGGCGAGTTCGAGCAGGACGTCGTCGGCGCCGATGAGCAGGTCCAGGCCCGGGGCGAGCTCGGCGATCTCGTAGGCGCGGCGGACGTCGCCGCTGAACTCCTTGACGGCGACGATGCTGCCGTCCGCGTGCAGCCGGGCGAGGAGGGCCGGGGTCAGGTCGACCTTGGTGTCGATCGGGTTGTTGTACGCGACCACGGGCAGGCCCGCCCTGGCGACCTCGGTGTAGTGGGCGCGGACGGCCGCCTCGTCGGCCCGGAAGGCGTTGGGCGGCAGGAGCAGGACGGAGCCGGCGCCGGCCTCGGCGGCCTGGTCGGCCCAGCGGCGGGACTCGGCGCTGCCGTAGGCGGCGACACCGGGCATGACGCGGGCGCCGTCGCCGGCCGCCTCGACGGCGGTGCGCACGACGCGGGCCCGCTCCTCGTCGGTGAGGGTCTGGTACTCGCCGAGGGAGCCGTTGGGGACCACGCCGTCGCAGCCGTTGGCGATGAGCCAGGCGACATGCTCGGCGTACGCGTCGTGGTCGACGGAGAGGTCCTCGCGCAGCGGCAGCGCGGTGGCGACCATGATGCCGTGCCAGGGGCGGGTGCGGGTGTCGGGGCGGGACGGGCCGGGTGCGGGGGACTGCGCGGGGTTCTGCGCGTCGGTCATGTGAGAGCTCCCTCGTGTGGTGTGTGACATTTTACTAGGGGTTGCAATGTGGCCACAAGAGTCCGGACACCCCGTTCGGGGGGCGGGACGGCGCGGACGGGCCGCGGATCAGCGGCCGGTGGGTGGAAGATCGGCCGGCGACAGTTCGGCGGGCGGGAGTTCCGCGAGGTGGCGCAGCGACACCGGGCAGGACAGCGGGCGCCGGTCCGCGTCCGGTTCGCCGCCGGTGCACGGCGCCCCGGCGGCGCCGGCCCCGGAAGGTGCCGCGGCGGCGAGGGCGGCCACGGCCGGACCGCACATGCGGCCCTGGCACCAGCCCATCCCGGCCCGGGTGAGCAGCTTGGCGGTACGGGCGTCCCGGGCTCCGAGGTCGGCGACCGCCTCCCGGATCCGGCCCGCCGGCACCTCCTCGCACCGGCACACGTCGGTGTCGTCGCGCAGCCAGCCGGTCCAGCCGGCGCCCGGGCGGTGGGCCCGGCCCATCGCGTCGGCGAACGCGCGCAGCCGGGCGCGGCGCCGGGCCAACGCGGCGGGGACCGGCCGGCCCGCGATCGCGTGCGCCGCGATCTCCCCCTCGGCCAGGGCCAGTTGGGCGCCGCCGATACCACCGGTCTCGCCGGCGGACCAGACGCCGGGGACGGAGGTGCGCTGCAGCGCGTCCAGTTCCAGGGCGACGGTGCCGTCGGCGGAGCGGCGCGTGGCGCAGCCGAGGCCGGTGGCCAGCTCCAGCTGGGGCACGAGCCCGTGGCCCACCGCGACCGCGTCGCAGGGGATCCGGCGGGCGGTGCCCGGCAGGGGCCGCCAGTCCCTGTCCAGGCGGGCCACGGTGACGGCCTCGACCCGGTCGGTGCCGTGGGCTTCGGTCACGGCGTGCCGGGTGAGCAGCCGGATGTGCCGGTACAGCAGGGCGCTGCCGTACGTCGCGCCTTCGGCGAGCTTGCCGGGGTTGCGCAGCAGGGCCGGGAGGTGGGGGGCGTACGCGGTGTAGGCGGCGGCCTCCACGACGGCCGGCACCCGTGCCCCGGCCGCGGCGAGGGAGCCGGCCACCGCCAGCAGCAGCGGGCCGCTGCCGGCGACGACGACCCGCCGGCCCGGCAGGACCAGCCCGGACTTGAGCATGGCCTGGGCGCCGCCGGCCCCGACGACCCCGGGGAGCGTCCACCCGGGGAAGGGGAGCTGGCGCTCGTACGCACCCGTGGCGAGCAGGACCGCGCGGGCGCGGACCGTGGCGGGGAGCTCCTCGGGACCGGCCACGGCGTGCAGGACCCAGGTGGGGGTGGTGGTGGGGGTGGGGGCCGGGTCGTGCGGGACCACGGTCCAGACGTGGTGGGCGGCCAGGTGGGTGATGCGCCCCGCTGCCGCGTGGGCGCGCAGGGCGGCGTCGCGGGCGGCGAACGCGGCCCAGCCGTGGTGGAGCGCCTCGGGGCGGGCGGCGCCGAGGCCGGGGGCGGGGTGGCGGTAGAACTGGCCGCCGGTGCGCTCCCCCGCGTCGAGCAGGGTGACGCGGAGGCCGAGGTCGGCTGCGGCGACGGCCGCGGCGAGGCCGGCCGGGCCGGCGCCGACGACGGCGAGGTCGGCGGGGGCCGCGTTGTCAGACGGCGAGGTCGGCACGGCCGGTCCCTTCCTGGGTGGTGACGACGTCCCCGGGACGGGCGGGGACCAGGCAGGCGCGCTGGTTCGGGCGGCCGTTGACGGTGACGAGGCAGTCGTAGCAACTGCCGATGCCGCAGAACGCCCCCCGGGGGGCGCCGCCGTGACGGGTCGTCCGCCAGGCGAGGATGCCGGCGGCCCACAGCACGGCGGCGATGCTCTGGCCCGCCTGGGCGGTGAGGTCGCGGCCGTCGAAGCGGAGGAGGTACGTGGCCTCGGGGGTCCCGCCGACGAGTCCGCGGGGCGACCTTCGCGGGGGCCGCGGGGTGCGGGTGGGGTGGCTCATCGTGGTTCTCCCTCGGGGGGTGGGCCGTTCAGTGTCGCGCGGGGGTGGGCGGGCGGGCGGGTAGGCCGGGGGCCGCGGGGCGTGCGTCGGGGTGGTGGGCCGGGCCGCTGCACGGAGCCCTCTCCCCGCCCCGCCCTTTCTCCGTATCCCGGGGCTCCGCCCCCGGACCCCCGGTCCTCAAACGCCGGACGGGCTGGATTCACCGCGGGCCGGGCGGGAAGCGGTGCGGGTGGAACGGGGTCGGGTCCAGGGGTGGCGGGGTGGCGGTCAGGGCGGCGGTGATGAGGGCGCCCGTGGCCGGGGCCAGGCCGATGCCCGCGCCCTCGTGGCCGCAGGCGTGCAGCAGGCCGGGGACCCGCGGGTCCGGGCCGATCGCCGGGAGGTGGTCCGGGAGGTAGGGCCGGAAGCCGTGGTAGGTGCGCAGGATCCGGACGTCGGCCAGGACCGGGAAGAGCGCGGCCGCCTGGGCGGCGAGCCGGCGCAGGGCCTCGGTCGACAGGGAGCGGTCGAAGCCCACCCGCTCCCGGGTGGCCCCGATCAGCACCGGGCCCGCCGGGGTGCCCTCGACCACGGCCGAGGACTGGAGGGCCGCGGAGCCGCTGGCGACGTCGGCGATGTAGTCGGCGGCGTAGACCTTGTGCCGGACGACCCGCGGCAGCGGCTCGGTGACCAGGACGAAGCCGCGGCGCGGGAGCACCGGCAGGGTGACGCCGGCGAGTTCGGCGATGCGGCCGGCCCAGGTGCCGGCGGCGTTCACCACGGCGGGTGCGGCCAGTTCCCGGGCCGGCGTGCGGACGCCGCGGACCGCGCCGTCGGGCGAGCGCAGGACCGCGGTGACCTCCTCGCCGAGGTGGACCTCGGCCCCGGACGCGGCGAGCAGCCTGGCCGCGGCCTGGGCGGGTTGGACCTGCGCGTCCTGCGGGTAGTGGAAGCCGCCGGCCTGGCCTGGGGCCAGATGGGGTTCCAGTTCCCGCAGGTCGTCCGGGCCGGCCTCCGCGACGTCGACCCCTGCCGCGCGCTGGCCCTCGGCGAAGGCGCGCAGGGCCTTGAGCGTGGTCTCGTCGGGGGCGACGACGAGGCCGCCCTTGGGCTCGTACTCGACCTCCTGCGGGAGCACCCCGGCGAGTTCGCGCCACAGGCCCGCCGACAGGAGGGCGAGGTCGAGTTCCGGGCCGGCCTCCTTGTCGGAGACGAGCAGGTTGCCTTCACCGGCGCCGGTCGTGCCGCCGGCGACGGGGCCGCGGTCGACGACCGCGACGCGCAGTCCGGAGCGGGCCGCGTAGTAGGCGCAGGCGGCTCCGACGACGCCGGCGCCGATGATCACGACGTCCAGGGGGTGTCTCTTGGGCACGGCAGTAATATGTCACATTCTTTATGGGGTGCCTAGGGCTCGCCCGAGGCACGGTCACGGGTGCCCGGCGGCCGGTCCCGCCCCCCGCCCGACGGTGTCGGAACCGGGACCGGCCGCCGGTGCCGGGTCAGCTGCGGAGCGGGCCCTCGCAGCTGTAGCTCGACGTGCCGGCCTTCCGGTTGTCCCAGATCTCCACCGGGCCGAAGGAGCAGTTCATGTCGGCGAGGTTGTTGGAGGCCGCGCCCGCCCGGTCGAGGAGGAAGTAGTCGACCGTCTCCGACATGTCCTTGAAGTTCTGGTCGCCACTGCGCCAGTCCTTCAGGTTCGCGGTGATCCGCCCGGTACAGGTGAACCGGCGCTTGCCGGGGTCCCCGTTCTCCACGCAGTCCGGCGTGTTGTACGTGGCCGTCGCGAAGGACGACTTCACGTTCGCGAGCGCGGAGTCGCGCAGCTGCCCGTTGGGCGTGAAGCTGGTGTTCGGCACGAACAGCTGGTCCACCTTGGCGATCTGCGCGTCCAGGAAGCGGTCGTAGTCGCGCTGGAGGTAGGTGTCCGCGCCCGTGCGGTGGCGCCAGGCGTCGTACGCCGCGACGTCGTTGTTGCGCAGGTGCGTGTACATCTCGCGCAGCAGCGAGGGCTTCTCCGTCCACAGGAACTCGAAGAAGGTCCCGGCGTAACTGTAGAAGCGGAAGCCGTCGCCGTCGTACGTGGCGTTCAGCAGCTGCTCGACCGACATGCGGGGGCCACCGCCGGCGGTGTCGCCGATGATGCTCTTGACCAGGGACTTGCGCACGGCGATGCCGTTGTCGCGGGTGGCGCCGTCGAAGAACTCGGCGGTCCCCTCGTCCATGGCGGTCGTGCGGTCGCCCTCGTACCAGGGGCCCTCGCCGAAGAAGCCGGGGACGGCGAAACGGCCGTTGAGGTAGTGCGTGTACTCGTGCCGGAAGAGCTCTTCGAGGGTGAGGGAGGAGTCCTGCGGGACGCGCCGCTGGTAGGTGTAGAAGGTGGCGCCGTTCTCGATGTAGATGCCGCCGTTGTTGGTGCCGTAGCCGGTCAGGATCGGGTGGTAGTTCACGTAGTCGGCGCGGGAGGCGTACAGCACGATGTTCAGCGTGCTGTTGGGGTCTCCGGCGAGCGGCTGGTCGGTGCCGAGCACCCGGTGGAACTGCGTCTTGACCTGCTTGCTGGCGTAGTACAGCTGGTCGACGGTGGCCCGGTCGAGGGCGGTGCGGACCTTGATGGCGCCGTTGTCGTAGGTGTAGGTGTTCGGGAACAGCTGCCGCTCGATGTCCTCCTTGCACACCCCGTACGGCTTGCACGCCTCGTAGAAGTTGAGCCAGGAGACGACCTTCGCCCACTGCTCGCTGCCGTCGCCGAACGTGGACCGGGCCGTCGGGAGCAGCGCCCCGAGGTCCGCGACGGTCTGCTCCTTCAGGGCCGGGACCTGGCCGAAGCGGCCGTACTCGCCGAGGGCGTCGCGCGCCACCCAGGCGTTGGCGGTGTCCTTGAGGTGGCCGTACGAGGCGAAGGCCTTGAAGACGGCGCGGTACGCGGGGTCCGCCGCGACCGCCGCCTGGAAGGCGGCGTCCTGGTTGCCCGGGTACACGCCGAGGTAGTTCACGGAGAGGGCGGCCAGGGCCGCGCCCGCCCAGGCCGCGTCCTTGTGGGTGGCGGGGTGGGACGGGTCCATGGTGGCCAGGACCTGCTTGATCAGTCCGAGTTGGTGCTGGCGCAGGCCGGGCGCGCTGCCGGCGTAGAGGGCCTCTCGCAGGGTGCGGGCGTTGGAGGCGGTGACGTCGAAGGTGCGGGCCGCGGCACCGAAGGCGGCGATGGCCCGGCGCATGGCGTCCACGGTCGGGGCGTCGGTGACGTCGATCTCGGAGCGGGAGTAGTCGTGGTACACGACCGCGTGCAGGTACGTGAACATCTCCTCCAGGTGGGAGGAGTTGCGGCCGTCGTGGGAGGCGGCCAGCGAGGATATCCGCCGCGACACGGCCTGGACGTGCGCATCGGACATGACCGGGGCCAGCCGGGCGTCCCAGGTCCAGATCAGCCCGCGCAGGCAGCCGTCGGCGAGGACGGCCTGGTCGCCGAGGAAGTCGGCGAACTGCTCGGGGGACAGGCCCGTGATCCCGTCGAGGGTGCAGGGCACGCCGGCGGCGAGGGTCCGGCCGGTGGGGGCGGCCTGGGCGGTGGCCTTGCGGCTCTTCTCGGTGCGCTCGGCGGGCGCGGCGGCGGCCGTGGCGGCTCCGGGGGTCCGGCCGTCGGCGGCGGTGGCGGCTGCGGAGCCGGTCGCGGCGGCCCGGTCGGCGCCGGGGGCCCGATCGGGCGCGGGGACGGCCTCCTTCGGGGAGGCCATGCGGTCGACCTCGTCGAACGGGTTCGCGCCCGGCGCCCCACCGGTGAAGGCGGCCGGGGCGGCGGCGGCCGGCGCCTCGGCGGGAGCGGCTGCGGCCCGCCCGGCGGCCTGCGTGACGGCCTGGCCCGCCGTCGCGAGGAGGGTGACGGCAACGGCGGCCGAGAGGAGGGACGTACGCACAACTCTGTGCTGTGACACCAAGGACTCCTGTGGGGAGGGGCGGTGGGGGACATGGCGCGCAAGGGGGTGCGTGGTGCGAAAGGGCGAAAACTGCGCCGTGTTTCGTGAACTGCGCTGTGACACACGGCGTTTGACGGGGATTAACGCGCCGCAGTGTGAGCTGTAACATAGTAATGTGAAATTGCACTGACAAGACCTGTGCGCCCACCAGTTCGCGTCTTCCCGAGGGAGCCCGACGTGTCCGACGCATCCCCCCGCCTCCACACCGGCAGCCACGACCTGCCGGTATCCCCCGAGTTGTCCCGCTTCATGGCCGGGGACTGGGCCGCCTCACCCCTGCCCGACTCGGTGCGCGTCCCCGCCCACGACGTCACCCCCGCCCGCCGCGCCCGGCTCTCGGCGCGCTTCCCCGGAGAACGCCTGATCGTCCCGGCCGGCGAGCTCAAGGTCCGCTCCAACGACTGCGACCACCGCTTCCGCCCCCACAGCGCGTACGCCTGGCTCACCGGCCTGACCGGGGAGGACCAGGTCGGCCACGTCCTGGTGCTGGAGCCCGCGGGCCCGCACGGCCACGAGGCGGTGCTGTACCTGCGCCCCCGCTCCCCCCGCACCGGCGGCAACGAGGAGTTCTACCGCGACCGCCGCTACGGGGAGTTCTGGGTCGGCCGCCGCCCCGACCTGGCCGAGGCCGAGCGCCTGACCGGCCTGCGCTGCGCCCACCTGGACACCCTCGGCAGCCCCGAGGGCCGCAACGCCGCCACCGACCCCCAACTGGCCACCGTCCTCTCCGAGCTGCGCCTGGTGAAGGACGCCTGGGAGGTCGGCCAGCTCCAGCTCGCCGTCGACCACACCACCGCCGGCTTCGAGGACGTCGTACGGGCCCTGCCGCGCGCCCTCGCGCACCCGCGCGGCGAGCGGTGGATCGAGGGCGTCTTCGACCTGCGCGCCCGGGCCGAGGGCAACGGCACGGGCTACGACACCATCGCCGCGTCCGGCGCCCACGCCTGCGTCCTGCACTGGATCCGCAACGACGGCCGGCTGGACCGGGACGAACTGCTGCTGCTCGACGCGGGCGTGGAGACCGACACCCTCTACACGGCGGACATCACCCGCACCCTCCCGCTGTCCGGGCGCTTCTCCCCCGTCCAGCGGCAGGTGTACGAACTCGTCCTCGCCGCCCAGGAGGCCGGAATCGCCGCGCTCCGCCCGGGCGCCAGCTTCCGGGACTTCCACCGGGCCGGCATGCGGGTGATCGCGGAGGGGCTCGCCGAATGGGGCGTGCTCAAGAACGCGGCGGGCGACCTGCACCGGCGGTACACCCTGTGCAGCAGCGGGCACATGCTGGGGCTGGACGTGCACGACTGCGCGAAGGCGCGGGCCGGGACCTACCTGGACGGGGTCCTGGAGGAGGGGCAGGTGCTCACGGTCGAGCCGGGCCTCTACCTCCAGCCCGACGACGAGACGCTCCCGCCGGAGCTGCGCGGCATCGGGGTCCGCATCGAGGACGACCTGGTCGTCACGGCGACGGGCGCCCGCCTGATGTCGGACGCCCTGCCGCGCACGGTGGCGGGCATCGAGGAGTGGATGGGGAACCTGCTGGAGGGCTGACGCCCGCCCGCCACGGCGGGCGCGCGTACGGGGTGAGTACGGGCGGCGGTGCGAACCGTGCGCCGCCCCCTCACCCGGTGGCCGGCCCGCCGCGGGCGCGGGCGCGCCGGACGGCCTTGCCGAGCTCCCACAGGACCAGCAGGGCGAGGGCGGCCAGCACGGCCCACCCGAACTGCCGGAGGGTGAGCTCGGTGGTGTCGAGCAGGCGCCGGAAACCGTCCATCTGGGTGGCCATGACCGCCAGGACCAGCTCCCCGAGGGCCGCCCAGTTCATCTGCTTGCTGTCGAAGGTGCTGGTGGTCAGCGCCGAGTCCGTCTCGCTGCGGCACTCGTAGGCGGCCACGATCAGGCAGAGCGCGAAGGCCGTGAACGCGATGGAGTTGCCCACCTGGGCGCTGCCGTAGCGCTCCTGGCCGAGCCGGATCAGCGTGAGCAGGGCGAGGGTGAGGGCCAGCCCGGCGAGCCCGACGGTGAGCATCAGTCGGCCCGTCAGCACCGTCTCCCCGCGCGGGCGGGGGACCCGCCGCATCAGGCCCGGGGTCTCCCGGTCGAAGCCGAGGGCGAAGCCGAAGGGCGCGTTCACGACGAAGTGGATCCACAGGACCTGCGGGGGCGTGAAGGGCTCGCCGGCTGCGATGTCGAACAGGGCGGCGCCGAGGAAGGTCAGGACGAAGGTGACCAGCAGGACCAGGACGAAGCGGATGTACTTGGTGAGGTTGTCGTAGAGCTTCCGGCCCTCGGCCACGGCGTGGATGATCGTGGCGAAGTTGTCGTCGGAGAGGATCATCCGGCTGGCGTTCCTGGCGACGCTCGTGCCGCTGCCCATGGCGATGCCCATGTCGGCGGCCTTGATGGCCGGCGCGTCGTTGACGCCGTCGCCGGTCATGGCGACGACCTCGCCCTTCTTCTTGAGGACGTCCGCGAGGAGCACCTTGTGCTCGGGGGCGACGCGGCCGACGACGCCGATCCCGTCGATCCGGTCCAGCTGCTCCTGCTCGGGGAGGGCGGCGAAGTCGGCCCCGAGGACGGCCTCGCCGGGGATGCCGAGCTGGCGGGCGATGGCGGCGCCGGTGGTGACGTCGTCGCCGGTCACCATGCGGACCCGGATGTGGGCGGCCTGGGCGTCGGCGACGGCCGCCCTGGACTCCTCGCGCGGCGGGTCCACCATGCCGACCAGGCTGACCATGTGCAGGTCGGTGACGAGGGCGAGCAGGTCCGCGTCCGGGTCGAAGTCCGCCGGATCGTGGTCCGCCGGGTCGAGGTCGCGGACGGCGGCGGCCATCACCCGGTACCCCTCGGCGGCCAGCCGGTCGATCTGCTCCTGGGCCCGGCGGTTCAGGTCCTCGTCCCAGGGGACGAGGGTGCCCGCGGCGAGCGCGGTGGTGGCGCGTCCCATGACCGCGGGGGCGGCGCCCTTGACGAAGCAGCGGACCACCTTGCGCCCCGAGGTGTCCTTGGCCTCGTGGAAGGTGGCCATCAGCTTGTAGGTGGGGTCGAAGGGGAGGGTGGCGAGGCGGGGCAGCCGCTCCCGGGTCTCCTCGACGTCCAGTCCGGCCTTGTGGCCGAGGACGAGCAGGGCGCCCTCGGTGGGGTCTCCGACGACCTCGCCGCCCACCAGTTTGGCGTCGCTCGCGACCACGTAGGGCAGTACGGCGTCCTCGATGCCGGCGGAGGTCCCGGCGGCGTGGTGGACCTTGCCGTCGAGGCGGTAGCCGGTGCCGGACACGGTGTACCGGTCGGTGGGGCTGATCACTTCGACGACGGTCACCTGGTTCATCGTCAGGGTGCCGGTCTTGTCGGAGTTGATGGCCGAGGTGAACCCGAGGGTCTCGACGGACGCCAGCTCCTTGACGATCGCGTTGCGCCGGGCCAGGTTGAGGCTGCCGACCGAGAGGATCACCTGGCTGACGGTGGGAAGCGCCTCGGGGATCGCGGCGATGGCGAGCGAGACGGCGCTGACGAAGAGCAGGTCCCAGGCCTGGCCGCGGCTGCGGCCGAGCACGAACATGACGATCATGGTGAGGCCGGCGGCCCCGGCGATCCAGAGGGTGAGCGTGTTGAGTTCCCGGGTGAGCGGCGACTGCTCCCGCTTGGTCACCGAGAGCAGACCGGAGATCTTGCCGAGCTCGGTACCGCTGCCCGTGCCGGTGACGACGACGAGGCCGCTGCCGTGGGTGACCGGCGTGTTCATGAACGCCATGTTCGACTGGTCGCCCGGCCCGAGGGGTTCGGCGGGGAGGGTGGCCGCGTCCTTGGCCGCCGGGGTGCTCTCGCCGGTCAGGGCCGACTCGTCGATCTGCAGGGCGCTGGCCTCGACGATCCGGCCGTCCGCCGGTACCTGGTCGCCAGCCGCGATCAGCACCACGTCCCCGACGACCAGCTGTTCGGCGGGGATCTCCGATTCCGTGCCGTCGCGCCGGACCCGGGCCGTCGCCTTCATCATCGACTTCAGCGAGTTCATGGCGCTCTCGGCCTTGCCCTCCTGGCGCAGGCCGACGACCGCGTTCAGCAGGGTGAGCAGGACGAGCAGGATCGCGGTGTTCCACTCGCGGATCAGCGCGGACACGACCGCCGCGGCCACCAGGATGATCTGCATGTAGCTGCGGTACTGGTCGAGGAAGCGCAGGAAGCCCGGCTTCGGCTTCTCCTCGGGCAGGGCGTTCGGTCCGTCGGCGGCGAGCCGTTCGGCCGCCCGGGCCGCGGGCAGCCCGACCGCGGTATCGACCCCGCAGCGGGCCGCGACGTCCTGCGGGGACCGCGCGTACCAGGCGCCTGGGGCGCCCTCGTCGCCTGCCGGTTCCGGCTGGGCCGTCATCCTCGTACCTCCGATCCGGAACCGGGGCTACTTCCGGTGCTTCTTCTTGCGGCCTCTTCCGGACCCGGAGTCGGAGCCCTCCTGCTCCAGCTCCCGCCGGGCGGTCATCAGGTCCCTGCGGGCCTGCTCACCGACCGTCGGGTACTGCGGGTCGATCTCCATCAGCGCGTGCCCGAGGATGGCCGCCGCGCAGATGCGGGCGAACCACTTGCGGTCGGCGGGGACGACGTACCAGGGCGCCCACTCGGTGCTGGTCGCGGAGAGCATCTCGGAGAACGCCTGCTGGTACGCGTCCCAGTAGCGGCGTTCACGGACGTCGGCGGAGGAGAACTTCCAGTTCTTCTCGGGCAGGTCGATCCGGCTGAGGAAGCGCTGGCGCTGCTCCTCCTTGGAGAGGTGGAGGAAGACCTTCACCACGCTGAAGCCGTTCTCGACGAGGTGCCGCTCCCAGTTGTTGATCTCCCGGTAGCGGCGCTCCCAGACGCCCGGGTCGCGGCCCTCCTCCGGCAGCCGCTGGCGCCGGAGGTACTCGGGGTGCACGCGGACCACGAGGACCTCCTCGTAGTGCGAGCGGTTGAAGATGCCGATCTCGCCGCGCCGGGGCAGCCGGCACTGGTAGCGCCACAGGTAGTCGTGGTCGAGCTCCTCCTCCGAGGGCACCTTGAAGCTGCTCACGCGAACGCCCTGCGGGTTGACCCCGCTCATCACGTGCCGGATGGTGCCGTCCTTGCCCGCGGCGTCCATGGCCTGGAGGCAGAGCAGCACGCCGCGCGAGTCCTGGGCGGCCAGTCGCGCCTGGAACTCGTCGAGCAACTCAACCCCCTCGGCCAGCAGGGCGACGCCCTCCGCCTTGGTCAGGTCGGCCTTGTAGCGGGGGTCGAAGTCCGCGGCGAGGTCCACCGTGGACCCGGGTCGGACGCGCAGCGGTTCGATGAACCGCGCGATGCGCTGGGCTCGCTTCTCCGCCATCGGTACCCGTCCCTCCGGTCCGGCAGTACCTGCAACGTTCGGCAGGGAAGCGGCCCGCGGCAAACGCTGGGGGCCGTTCGGGGGATGGGTTGGGGGGATGGGGTGGGCCGGGGGTGCACAGCACTGCGGGCGGCCGCACCGGCAGCCGCCCGCAGTCCCGTCATTCACTCATCTCTAACGCCAGTACCAGTCCCACCCTGCCCGGTCGTTCCAGAAGCCCCGGTCGTTCCAGTTGCCCCGGTCGTTCCAGTGGCCCCGGTGGTCGTTCCACCTGCCGTCGCCGCCGCGGCCCCAGTCGTTCCAGTTGTTCCAGCACCAGTCGCGACCCCAGCGGTCGCAGCAGTCACGCCAGTCGCGCCAATCCCGCCAGTCGCCCCAGCGCCCGTTGCCGCGCCAGTCGTCGCACCTGTTCCAATTGCCGTTCGGGCTGGTCTGCGGGGCCTGAACGGCCGGCTGGGTCTGGGAAAGCCCTGCGGCGAAAGCACCGCTCACGGGTGTCAGGCCGAGCATTACGCCAGCGGCGCCTGCAACGACCGCCGCAATGATCCCACGGCGCATAGTCATGCACCTCCGAGCATTGTTGACGAAAGCTGACACAAAGGTCATTTCCACCCTCCCTCGTCCCCCGCCGCATGTCAAAAGCGCAGCTGAAAAGCCCGGTGCGAACTGGAACTTCCCACCATGCGGAAAGGGCTACCGACGGGTCGGCCGGTCGTCGAGGACGGCGATACCGTCCAGTTCGACCAACGCGTCAACGTCCCAGAGGCGGACGATGCCGACCACCGCCATCGCCGGGTAGTCGCGGCCCGCCAGGCGCCGCCAGATGCGTCCCAGCTCGGAGGCGTGGGTGCGGTACGCGGCCACGTCGACGGCGTAGACCGTGACCCGAACCAGGTCGGCGGGGGTGCCGCCGGCCGCGGCCAGGGCCGTCAGCAGGCCGGACAGGGCCCGCTCGAACTGCTCGGGCAGGGTCGCCCCGACCACCTTGCCCGCGGTGTCCAGCGCGGTCTGCCCGGCCAGGAACACCAGCCGGGACCCGCTCGCGGCCACGGCGTGGGAGAAGCCCGCCGGCGGGGAGAGCTCCGCCGGGTTGATGCGCTCCAGGCTCACCGGTACAGCTCCCGCGCGATGATCGTGCGCTGGACCTCGCTGGCGCCCTCGTAGATACGGGGCGCCCGGACCTCCCGGTAGAGGTGCTCCAGCAGGTGGCCGCGCTGGAGGGCGACCGCCCCGTGCAGCTGGACCGCGTGGTCGACCACGTACTGGGCGGTCTCCGTCGCCAGCAGCTTCGCCATCGCCGAGCGGCGCGGCACGTCCGGCGCACCGGCGTCGTACGCACCCGCCGCCGCGTAGACCAGCAGCCGGGCGGCCTCGGTCCGGGTGGCCATCTCGGCCACCCGGTGCCCCACCGCCTGCAGGTCGCCGAGCACGCCGCCGAAGGCGGGCCGGCGCGCCGTGTACGCCAGGGTCGCGTCCAGCGCGGCCCGCGCCATGCCGACCGCGAAGGCCCCCACGCTCGGCCGGAACAGGTTCAGGGTGGCCATCGCCACGGCGAAGCCGCGGCCGGGCTCGCCCAGCAGGTCCTCGGGGCCGACCGGGACCCCGTCGAAGACGAGCTTGCCGATGGGGTGCGGGGAGAGCATGTCCAGGGGTTCGCCGGTCAGGCCGGGCCGGTCGGCGGGCACCAGGAAGGCGGTGACCCCGCGGGCGCCGGGCGCCTCACCCGTTCGGGCGAAGACGGTGTAGAAGTCCGCCTCGGGGGCGTTGGAGATCCAGCACTTCTCCCCGCTCAGCCGCCAGCCCCGCCCCGACCCCGACCCCGATCCCGGCCCCGACCCGGCACCGGCACCGGCACCGGACCCGCCGCGCGGGCCGTCGGCCTCGGCCGCCAGGGCCAGCGCCGCCGCGTCCGAGCCGGCCCCCGGCTCGCTCAGCGCGAACGCCGCCACCGCCCGCCCTGCCCGCACCTGCGGCAGCCAGCGCTCCCGCTGCGCCGCCGTGCCCGAAGCGAGCACGGGGTGCGCGCCGAGCCCCTGCAGGGCGAGGGCCGTCTCCGCCTCCGTACAGCCGTACGCGAGGGACTCGCGCAGCAGGCACAGCTCCAGGGCGCCCGCGTCGAAGACCCGCTCCAGCAGGCCGAGCTCCCCCAGCTCCGCCAGCAGGAGCCGGTTGACCCGGCCCGGCTCCCCCTTGTCGGCCAGCGGCCGCAGCCGGGTGGCCGACAGCGCGCGCAGCCGCCCGCACCACTCCTCTTGTTCTGCTCCGAGCGCGAATCCGTTCATGCGAACATCCCCGGTTCTATCGCGTCCTGTTGACTGCCGTCACCATCACGATACGCTCCTGGCAGTGCCTCCCGGCCGCGGCCGGGAGGGTCCGCACGGCCGGCTCCACCCACCTCGGTCCCCCGCCGGGGCCCGCTGCCGTCGCAAGGGGGCGAACCCGCCTTGGAGCTCAAGCCTTCCGCCCACGCCGACACCTTCGCGCGTGACCACCTGCCGCCGCCCCACACCTGGCCGCGGCTGCTCTTCGAGTTGCCCGAGCTGGCCTACCCGGACCGGCTCAACTGCGGGGCCGAGCTGCTCGACGCCACCATCGACCGGTTCGGGCCGGACCGTCCCGCCTTCCACACCGGCACCGGAGAGGTCTGGTCCTACGGGGAGCTGCGCGACCGGGTCGACCGGATCGCCCACGTCCTCACCTCCGACCTGGGCGTCGTCCCCGGCAACCGGGTACTGCTGCGCGGGCCCACCGGACCCTGGCTCGCCGCCTGCTGGCTCGCCGTGCTGAAGGCGGGCGCGGTCGCCGTCACCGTCCTGGCGCAGCAGCGGGCGCAGGAGCTGGCCACCGTCTGCGCGATGGCCCGGGTACGGCACGCGCTGTGCCACGCGGACGTCACGGACGACCTGGCCAGGGCCGGGGTGCCGGACCTGCGGATCACCCCGTACGGCAGCGGCGACCCCCGCGACCTGCTCCGGCTCGCCGAGCGGCACGGGGCGCCGTACCCCGCGGTGCGGACCTCCGCCGACGACGTGGCCCTGATCGCCTTCACCTCCGGCACCACCGGCCGCCCCAAGGGCTGCATGCACTTCCACCGCGACCTGCTCGCCGTCGCCGACACCTTCTCCCGCAGCGTGCTGCGCCCCCGGCCCGACGACGTCTTCGCGGGCAGCCCGCCGCTCGGGTTCACCTTCGGCCTCGGCGGCCTGGTCGTCTTCCCGCTGCGCGCCGGCGCCTCCGCGCTGCTGCTGGAGCAGGCCGGGCCGCGCACCCTGCTGCCCGCGCTGGCCCGGCACCGGGTCACCGTCCTGTTCACCGCCCCCACCGCCTACCGGGCGATGCTGGACACCCTGGGCCCGTACGACGCCGGGGCCTACGACCTGTCGGCGCTGCGCCGCTGCGTGTCGGCGGGCGAGAACCTGCCGGCCGCCACCTGGCACGCCTGGTACGCGCGCACCGGGCTGCGGATCATCAACGGCATCGGCGCCACCGAGCTGCTGCACATCTTCATCTCCGCCGCCGACGACGAGATCCGCCCGGGCACCACGGGCCGCGTGGTGCCCGGCTGGCAGGCCCGGATCGTGGACGGCGACGGGCGGCCCGTCGCGGACAACGAGCCGGGGCTGCTCGCCGTGCGCGGCCCCGTGGGCTGCCGCTACCTGGCGGATCCGCGCCAGGAGGAGTACGTGCGGGACGGCTGGAACCTGACCGGCGACACCTACGTACGGGACCCGGAGGGCTACTTCCGCTACGTCTCCAGAGCCGACGACATGATCATCTCGGCGGGCTACAACATCGCCGGCCCGGAGGTGGAGGAAGCACTGCTGCGCCACCCGGACGTGGCGGAGGCCGCCGTGGTGGGCCGCCCCGACGAGCGACGCGGGCAGATCGTGGTCGCCTACACGGTGCCGCAGCAGGGGGCCACCCTGTCGGAGGACGCGCTGCGGGCCTTCATGCGGGCGGAGCTGGCCCCGCACAAATGCCCGCGGGCGTTCGTCTTCCTGTCCTCGTTGCCGCGCACGGCGACGGGGAAACTGCAGCGGTTCCGGCTGCGCGATCTACAGTGAACTCGTGGCCGAGCAGCACACCCCGCGATCCCTGATCGTCACCTTCTACGGCGCCTACGGGCGGTCCTTCGAGGGCCCGGTGCCGGTGTCCGCGCTGGTCCGCCTGCTGGGCGCGGCCGGAGTGGACGCCCCGTCGGTCCGCTCGTCGGTGTCCCGGCTCAAGCGGCGCGGCTTCCTGCTGCCCGCGCGGGCGGCGGACGGCTCCGCCGGGTACGAGCTCTCCGCGGAGGCCCGGCAGCTGCTGGACGACGGCGACCGGCGGATCTACGGCGACCGCGTCACCCGCGGCACCGGCGAATGGCTGGTCGCGGTGTTCTCCGTGCCCGAGCAGGAGCGGGCCAAGCGGCACCTGCTCCGCTCCCGGCTGGCCCGGCTCGGCTACGGCTCGGTCGCGCCCGGGGTGTGGATCGCCCCGGCCCACCTGTACGAGGAGACCGGGCACACCCTGGACCGGCTGCACCTGACGGGGTACGTGGAGCTGTTCCGCGGCGAGCACCTCGGCTTCGCGCCGACCGCCGAGGCGGTGGGCCGCTGGTGGGACCTGACGGCCCTGGCCAAGGAGCACGAGGAGTTCCTCGACCGGCACGAGCCGGTGCTGCGCGCCCTCCAGCAGGGCGGCTCCCCCCGTCCGGAGGAGGCCTACCGCGACTACCTGCTCGCCCTGGACAGCTGGCGCCGGCTGCCGTACGCCGATCCGGGGCTGCCGCACGACCTGCTGCCGTCGGACTGGCCGGGCGACCGGGCGGCGGCGGTCTTCGCCGAGCTCCACTCGCGGCTGCGGGACGCGGGGGCCCGCTTCGTGGAACCGTAACGGGCGGGGCCGGCGTCCCGACGGGACGTGACCACAAACGATCTTCCTCCGGAAGCCTCCGGCCCCGCACCGCAGGCCCGGCCGCCGCAGGCCCCGCATCCGCAGGCCCCACCGCCCGGATTCGGGCCGCCGGTCCCCCCGCCGCACCTGCTCCCGCCCGCCGCGGCGGCACGGTCGGGGAAGTGGCCGCGCATCCGGTCCGTGGTCGCCGTGGCACTGCTCGGCGCGGGCGCCGGCTACGTCGCCCACGTGCTCGCCGCCAACGCCCGCGCCTACTGCGACGCGGGCTGGGAGGCGGGTGGGAAGTTCGAGATGTTCTTCCAGATGGTGGGGCTCGTCCCGGGGTGTGCGGTGCTCGCGGTGGTGGTGTGGCTGCTCGCCCGGCGGGTGCACCCGACGGCGGGGGTGGCGGCCGTGCTGCTGGTCCTGGGGGTGGTGGTCGTCTGGTACTTCGCCACCCAGGGCACCCTCGACGGCTACCGCGGGGATTCGGGGTTGTGCGGGCCGGACAACGTGCCGCCGTGGTGGCCGGGCTGGCTGCCCTCCTGAGACCGGCCGGGGGGCCGCTGAAACCGGATGCGGGGTGGCCGGGCCGGGCTGCATCATGCGGGGCATGACGTGGACCTTCACGCACGACCTGGCGGCCTGGCGGGCCGCGGCGGGCCCGGCCGTGGCCGCCGACCCGGTGTCCAACACCCTGCTGCTGACGGTGGCCGGCGGGCTGCACCGCCGGGGCATGCAGGCGTACTCCGCCGGCGAGCCGGTGTTCGGCTGGTGGACCGGCGCGGACGGCGCCGTGGCCGGCGGGCTGCTGTGGACGCCGCCGTACCCGCTGCTGCTGGGCACCGTGCCGGACGAGGCGGTGGCGGCCCTCGGCGAGGCGCTGCACCGGGAGCCGCTGCTGAGCGGGATCGGCGGGTTCAACGCGCGGCTCGCGCACGGACGGCGGCTGGCGGCGGCCTGGGGGCGGCCGGTCGCCGAGCGGGAGGTGATGCGGCTGTACCGGCTCGGCGAGCTGGCGGACCCGGACCCCGCTCCCGCCGGGCGGGCCAGGCCGGCCGCCGAGGCGGACCTGCCGCTGGTGCGGGAGTGGTTCACGGCGTTCGCGCACGAGATCGGCGACCCGGTGGCCGTCGACGCGGTGGTGCGGGACCGGATCGCCGGCAACGGCGTCCTGCTGTGGGAGGACGGCACGGGCCGGCCGGTGGCGCTGGCCGCGTTCAGCCCGGCGGAGGGCGGGGCCTCCCGGATCGGCCCGGTGTACACGCCGCCGCAGGACCGGCGCCGGGGATACGCGGCCGGGGTGACGCACGCCGCGGTGGGGGCGGCCCGCTCGGCCGGGGCGGCGGAGGTGCTGCTCTTCGCGGACACGGCGAACCCGACCAGCACCGGCGTGTACCTGAGGCTCGGCTTCCGGCCGGTCGAGGACCGGGTCCTGGTGCTGGCCGGATGACCGGCCGGGGCGGCCCGGACGCGGCCGGCGGTGCGGCGGCTCAGCCCTTGCCGGTCGGGGGCTTGCGGCTGCCCGCCCGGTAGGGGGCCGGCCAGGGCGCGGCGGGGCCGCGGTAGTCCTGGTCGGCGGCCGCGTGCAGGGTCCAGTGCGGGTCGTAGAGGTGGGGGCGGCCGATCGCGCACAGGTCGGCGCGGCCGGCCAGCAGCAGGGAGTTGACGTCGTCCCAGGAGGAGATGGCGCCGACGGCGATCACGGGGACGCCGAGCGCGTTGCGGATCCGGTCGGCGTACGGGGTCTGGTACGAGCGTCCGAACTCGGGGGCCTCGTCGGCGACGACCTGGCCGGTGGACACGTCGACGGCGTCGGCGCCGCGGGCGGCGAAGGCGGCCGCGATGTCCACGGCCTCCTCCGGCGTGGTGCCGCCCGGCGCCCAGTCGGCGGCGGAGAAGCGGACGGTCATGGGCCGGTCCTCGGGCCAGACCTCGCGGACGGCGTCGAAGACCTCCAGCGGGAAGCGCAACCGGTTCTCCAGCGGCCCGCCGTAGGCGTCGTCGCGGTGGTTGGTCAGCGGGGACAGGAACCCGGACAGCAGGTAGCCGTGGGCGCAGTGCAGTTCGAGCAGGTCGAAGCCGCAGTCGGCGGCCCGGGCGGCGGCCGCGGTGAACTCGCCGCGGATCGCGGTGAGGTCGCGGCGGGTCAGGGCGCGCGGCACGGGTGAGACGCCGGGCCGGTACGGCAGTGCGGAGGCGGCGACCACCGGCCAGTTGCCCTCCGGAAGGGGGTCGTCCATCCCCTCCCACATCAGCCGGGTGGAGCCCTTGCGGCCCGAGTGGCCGAGCTGGACGCCGAAGGCCGTGCCGGGCGCCGAGCTGTGCACGAAGTCGACGATCCGCTTCCAGGCGGCGGCCTGCCCTTCGGTGTACAGGCCGGTGCAGCCGGGGGTGATCCGGCCCTCGGGGGACACGCAGACCATCTCGGTCATCACCAGGCCGGCCCCGCCGAGGGCCCGGGAGCCGAGGTGGACGAGGTGGAAGTCGCCCGGGGTGCCGTCCCCGTCGGCGGCCGAGTACATGTCCATCGGGGAGACCACGACACGGTTGCGCAGGGTCAGGCCGCGCAGCCGCAGCGGGGTGAACATGGGCGGGGTGGCGTCGTCGGGGCAGCCGAAGTCGCGTTCGACGGCGCGGGTGAACCGTTCGTCGCGCAGCCGCAGGTTGCCGTGGGTCACCCGGCGGCTGCGGGTGAGCAGGTTGAAGGCGAACTGCCGGTCGGGCTGGTCGACGTAGCCGGCGAGTTCCTCGAACCAGCGCATGCTGGCGGCGGCCGCGCGCTGCGTGGAGGCCACCGCGGGCCGCCGCTCGGCCTCGTACGCGGCCAGGGCGGAGGGGACGTCGGGCTCGGCGGCCACGGCCTCGGCGAGGGCGAGGGCGTCCTCGACGGCGAGTTTGGTGCCGGAGCCGATGGAGAAGTGCGCGGTGTGCGCGGCGTCGCCGAGGAGCACCACGTTGCCGTGGGACCAGTGGTCGTTGACGACGGTGCGGAACGCCGTCCAGGCGGAGCGGTTGCCGTGCAGCGGCCGGCCGCGCAGGGCCTCGCCGAAGAGCTTGGCGCAGCGGGCGGCCGATTCCGTCTCGTCGCACAGATCGAAGGCGGCGGCCCGCCAGACCTCCTCCCGCATCTCGACGATCACCGTGGAGGCGTCCGCCGAGAACGGGTAGGCGTGCAGCTGCATGATTCCGTGCTCGGTCCGGGCGATCTCGAAGCGGAACGCGTCGAAGGCGAAGTCGGCGGCCAGCCAGATGTACCGGCAGCGTCCGCTCGTCAGCGTGGGCCGGAAGTGCTCGGCCCCGCTCTGCCGGGTCGGGCTGTGCACCCCGTCGGCGGCGACGACCAGGTCGTACGAGGCCGCCAGGGCTTCGGCGGGCGGTGCCGGGGTGCGGAAACGGAGGATGACGCCGAGGGCGGTGCAGCGCTCGTGCAGGATCTGTAGGAGCCGGCGCCGGCCGAGGGCGGCGAAGCCGTGGCCGCCGGAGGTCAGCATCCGGCCGCGGTGGACGATGTCGATGTCGTCCCAGCGGACGAACTCGGCGCTGAGGGCGGCGTGGACGGCGGCGTCGGCGCGTTCGATGCCGCCGAGGGTCTCGTCGGACAGCACCACACCGAAGCCGAAGGTCCGGTCGGGGGCGCTGCGCTCCCACACCTCCACCCCGTGGCCCTGCCGGGCCAGCAGCGCGGCGGCGTACAGTCCGCCCGGTCCCCCGCCGATCACCGCGACCCGGAGCGGGTCCGTACCGCGCTGCGCGACGGGCATGGCGCTACCTGCCCTTCCACTCCGGCGGCCGCTTCTGGGTGAAGGCGGCGTGGAACTCGGCGTAGTCCCGCCCGTTCATCAGCAGGGCCTGGGTGTTGGCGTCGAGTTCGACCGCGGCGGCCAGCGGCATGTCGAGCTCGGCGGTGAGCAGCGCCTTGGTCTGGGCGTAGGCGAGGGCGGGGCCGGCGGCGAGGCGGGCGGCGAGTTCGGCGGCCCGCGCGTCGGCCCCGCCCTCCTCGGTGAGTTCGCTGAGCAGGCCGATGCGCTCGGCCTCGACGGCGTGGACGGGCTCTCCGAGCATCAGCAGCCGGGTGGCGTGGCCGAGGCCGACGACGCGGGGCAGCAGGTAGGCGGCGCCCATGTCGCCGCCGGAGAGGCCGACGCGGGTGAAGAGGAAGGCGAAGCGGGCGGTGGGGTCGGCGATGCGGAAGTCGGCGGCGAGGGCGAGGACCGCGCCGGCGCCGGCGGCGACCCCGTGGACGGCGGCGATCACGGGGAAGGGGCATTCCCGGACGGCGCGCACGACCTGGCCGGTCATCCGGTTGAAGTCGAGGAGCTGGGCGGTGTCCATGGCGAGGGTGGCGCCGATGATCTCGTCCACGTCGCCGCCGGAGCAGAAGCCGCGTCCCTCGCCGCCGAGCACGAGGGCGCGCACGGAGCGTTCCCGGGAGAGTTCGGCGAGGAGGTCGCGCAGGTCTGCGTAGGCGCCGAAGGTGAGGGCGTTGAGCTTCTCGGGGCGGGTGAGGGTGACGGTGGCCACGCCGTCCTGCCGGGTCACCCGCAGGTGGCGCCACCGCTGGGTTGCCGGGGTGGAACCGATGAAGGGGCTCACGGGAACGACGGTATCACCGCATCCTGACTTCCGTCACAGAAGCGCGATATCCGGAGGGGGGCGGGCACCCGGCCGGACGATCAGGCGGCCGGCCGGGCGAGGGTCGCGACGAGGACGGCCTTGATGGTGTGCAGCCGGTTCTCCGCCTCGTCGAAGACGACGGAGTGCGCGGACTCGAACACCTCGTCCGTGACCTCCAGCGAGTCCAGCCCGTGCCGGGCGTGGATCTCGCGGCCGACGCCGGTGCCCAGGTCGTGGAAGGCCGGCAGGCAGTGCAGGAACTTCACGTCCGGGTTGCCGGTGGCGCGCAGCACGTCCATCGTGACGGCGTACGGGGCCAGGGCGGCGATCCGCTCGTCCCAGACCTCCTTGGGCTCGCCCATCGAGACCCAGACGTCGGTGGCGACGAAGTCCGCCTGGGCGACGCCCTCGGCCACCTCCTCGGTCAGCGTGATCCGGGCGCCGCTGTCGGCGGCGAGCTCGCGGGCCCGGGCGACGACGTCCTCGGCGGGCCAGTAGGCCTTCGGGGCGACGATGCGGACGTCCATGCCGAGCAGGGCGCCGGTGACCAGGTAGGAGTTGCCCATGTTGAAACGGGCGTCGCCGAGGTAGGCGAAGGCGGTGCGGTCCAGCGGCTTGGCGCAGTGCTCGGTCATGGTGAGGACGTCGGCCAGCATCTGGGTGGGGTGCCAGTCATCGGTGAGGCCGTTGTAGACGGGCACGCCGGAGTGCTCGGCGAGCGCCTCGACGATCTCCTGGCCGTCGCCGCGGTACTGGATCGCGTCGAACATCCGGCCCAGCACGCGGGCGGTGTCCTTGACCGACTCCTTGTGGCCGATCTGGGAGCCCGCGGGGTCGAGGTAGGTGGTGTGGGCGCCCTGGTCGGCGGCGGCGACCTCGAACGCGCAGCGGGTGCGCGTCGAGGTCTTCTCGAAGACCAGGGCGATGTTCCGGCCCGCGAGGCGGCGCTGCTCGACCCCCGCCTTCTTGGCCGCCTTCAGCTCGGCGGCGAGCTCGACCAGGCCGCGGAACTCGGCGGCGGTGAAGTCGAGCTCCTTGAGGAAACTGCGGCCGACGAGGTCGGTGGGCATGGCGGCACTCCAGGGTCACGTGACGGGGAATGCTGGAAGTCTATACGACGGTATGCATTCATATACAGACCTTGTTTTCCCGCCCCGCACCATCGTCCCTCGTCAGGCGCCTCCGGGCGCACCGCGGGCCGCCGTACGGGTCATACGGGATCCCGCTCCACCGGGCAGCTCATGCACCGCGGACCGCCCCGGCCCCGCCCGAGTTCGCTGCCCGGGATCTCGATGACCTCGATGCCCTCCTTGCGCAGGTGCGTGTTGGTCGTCACGTTCCGCTCGTACGCCACGACCACCCCCGGCTCCACCGCCAGTACGTTGCAGCCGTCGTCCCACTGCTCGCGCTCGGCCGAGTGGACGTCCTGCCGGGCGGTCAGCACGCGGATCGAGTCCAGCCCGAGCGCCTCGGCGATGGCCCGGTGCATGTGCTCCGGCGGGTGGTCGCTCACCTTCAGGTCGTGCGCACCGACACCCGGCTCGATGGTGTACGAGCGCAGCATGCCCAGCCCCGCGTACTGGATGAACGTATCTCCGTCGACCATCGTCATCACGGTGTCCAGGTGCATCAGCGCCCGGCGCTTGGGCATGTCGAGCGCGACGATGGCGGTCGCCGACCCGGCGGCGAACAGGCCGCGTGCGAGCATCTCCACCGCCTGCGGGGTGGTCCGCTCGCTCATCCCGATCAGGACCGCCCCGTTGCCGATGACGAGCACGTCCCCGCCCTCGATGGTCGAGGGGTAGTCGGCCTGCCCCTGCGACCAGAAGTGGAAGGCGCCCGAGGCCGTGAACAGCGGGTGGTGCCGGTAGATCGCCTCGAAGTGCACCGTCTCGCGCTGCCGGGCCGGCCAGCGCATCGCGTTGATCGACACCCCGTCGTAGATCCACGCCGAAGTGTCCCTGGTGAACAGGTGGTTGGGCAGCGGCCTCAGCAGGAAGTCGTCCAGCTCCATGGCGTGGAAGCGGACCGAGACCGGTTCGGTGTGCCGCTCCAGGTACTCGCGCTTGGTCATGCCGCCGACCAGCGCCTCGGCGAGGTCGGCCGACGCCAGCCCGTCGAACACCGCGCGGAGGTGGTCGGTGGCGAGCGGCCCGTACTCCTTCTCGTCGAAGACCCGGTCGAGGACGAGGTGTCTCGCCTCCGGGATGTCCAGGGCCTCGCGCAGCAGGTCGCCGAAGAGGTGCACCTCCACACCCCGGTCCCGCAGCACGTCGGCGAATCCGTCGTGCTCCTGGCGGGCCCGGCGCACCCACAGCACGTCGTCGAAGAGCAGTGCGTCCTTGTTGCTGGGTGTGAGCCGCTTCAGCTCCAGGTCGGGCCGGTGGAGGATGACGCGGCGAAGCCGTCCGGCCTCGGAGTCGACATGGAATCCCATGGCGTACACGTTCGCAGACCGGACGGCTTTTTGACGTGGCGTTGGCTCAGGAGGCCCCGGCGGACCACGGGTCGCCCTGGTTCACTGCAGACCGAGCAACGCGGTCGGCGCCCCGACCAGTTCCGGGCCGGTCAGGCCCAGCTTGGGCAGGGTCGCGTTCGGGATGCCGTGGTTGCTGCCGTCGGGCATCGTCAGCGGGGCCCCCAGGACCACGCCGGGGGTGCGGGCGACCAGGTCGGTGGCCGGGGCCTCCAGCGCGCCCTCGCCGTCGGTCGCGGGGTCGCCGAGCAGGTTCGGGACGGGCGTGCTGACCAGCGTGCGGCCGAGCTCGGCACCGACCGGCACGACCGGCACGACCGGGGTCGGCAGCAGGTCGCCGGAGTGGTGGCGGACCTCCGGGGCGCCGACGACCGGCAGCGGTACACCGGTGCCCACGCGCGGCGTCTCCACGCCCAGCGTGGTCTTCACCGCTTCCAGCGGGACGTCGACCGGCACCGCGTCGGCCGCCGCCGGGCCGGCCGCGCCGGCGGCGGCGATACAGGTCATGAGCGCCGCAATGCTTCCGCGCGCGGTCATCTTCATAAGTGCTGTTCCGTCCTTCCAGGGTCGCGGACGTTCCGCTGCCCTGGATGAACGATCCCGCCCGCGGTTTCCCCGGCGTTCCCCCGGAAAGTTCCCCCATACGACCTAATTCGGGGCCCTACCGGGGCACGGGCTTTACGCGCCCCGGCGCACCCGGTCGCGGCCGGCGCACCCGCTCGCGCCGGGGGGGGGGGGGGGGGAGGGGGGGGGGGGGGGGGGGGCGCCCCCCAGTGAGCAAAAAGGGGCCCGCATCGTCGAACCTCCACCGGACGTCCCTCACCACCCCCCTCTTC
>NZ_JBVHVT010000087.1:0-37274 GCF_055564695.1 Streptomyces sp. NPDC029014 | reverse complement strand
CCGCGTCCACGGGCTCCACCTCGGGGGCCTGCTCGACGATCACGTGCGCGTTCGTGCCGCTGAACCCGAACGACGACACGCCCGCACGCCGCGGGTGCGTCGTCTCGGGCCACGCCGTCCGCTCCGTGAGCAGGGCGACGGCGCCGGACTCCCAGTCCACGTGCGGGGACGGCTCGTCGATGTGGAGGCTCTGCGGCAGCACGCCGTGCTGCATGGCCAGGACCATCTTCATCACGCCGGCGACACCGGCGGCGGCCTGGGTGTGCCCGATGTTGGACTTGACCGACCCGAGCAGCAGCGGCAGGTCGGTCGGGCGGTCCTGGCCGTACGTGGCCAGCAGGGCCTGGGCCTCGATGGGGTCGCCGAGCGACGTTCCCGTGCCGTGGGCCTCGACCGCGTCGACCTGGTCGGCGGAGAGCCGGGCGTTGGCGAGGGCCTGCCGGATGACGCGCTGCTGCGAGGGCCCGTTGGGCGCGGTCAGGCCGTTGGAGGCGCCGTCCTGGTTGACCGCCGACCCGCGGACCAGGGCCAGGACCGGGCGGCCGTTCCTGCGTGCGTCGGAGAGGCGCTCCAGCAGCAGTACGCCCACGCCCTCGGCGGGGCCGAAGCCGTCGGCGCCGGCCGCGAAGGCCTTGCAGCGGCCGTCCGCGGACAGTCCGCGCTGCTTGCTGAACTCGACGAAGAGGCCGGGGGTGGACATCACGTGGACGCCGCCAGCGAGGGCGAGGTTGCACTCCCCCGCCCGCAGGGCCTGCGCGGCGAGGTGCAGGGCGACGAGCGAGGCGGAGCAGGCGGTGTCGACGGTGACGGCGGGGCCTTCGAGGCCGAAGGTGTAGGAGAGCCGGCCGGACAGGACGCTGGAGGCGTTGCCGGTGCCGAGGTGGCCCGCGTAGTCCTCGGCGGCTTCGAGCAGCGGGGTCAGGTAGTCGGAGCCGTTCATGCCGACGAACACGCCGCACTGGCTGCCGCGCAGGCCGCCCGGGTCGATCCCGGCCCGCTCGAACGCCTCCCACGAGGTCTCCAGCAGCAGCCGCTGCTGCGGGTCCATGGCCATGGCCTCGCGCGGGGAGATCCCGAAGAAGTCGGCGTCGAAGGCGGGGGCGCCGCCCAGGAAGCCGCCTTCGCGGGTGGTCGAGGTTCCCTGCTCGTCGGGGTCGTCCGAGAACAGGTGGTCCAGGTCCCAGCCCCGGTCCGTGGGGAATTCGGTGAGGGCGTCGCCGCCGGCGGCGAGGAGTTCCCACAGCGCTTCGGGGGTCCGGACCCCTCCGGGGAAGCGGCAGCCCATTGCCGTGATGGCGATCGGCTCGTGGGCCTGGCTTTCGATGTCCCGCAGGCGACCGTACGCCTCGTCGAGATCCGTCGTGACCTTCTTGAGGTATTCGCGGAGCTTTGCTTCGTTCGCCACTGGCGCTTCACCTATTCGCATGGTCGAGACCGTGGAAGGACTCAGGGGAATTCAAGGGAGTTCAGGAGACCTGGGGGGGACCCGAGGATATTTGAGGAAATTCGGGAAGACGGGGGCCGTACCGCCGGAACAGGGGTTCCGGCGGTACGGCCTGGGGGTGGGTGGGGTTCAGCCCTGGCCGAACTTCTTGTCGATGAGCGCGAACAGCTCGTCGTCGCTCGCGTCCTCGATCTCGTCCGCGGTGGTCGCCGCACCGTCGACCCGGCGGGCGTCGTTCCACTGGGCCAGCAACGTCTGGAGGCGTACGGCGACGCGGGCGTGCGCCGCGTCGTCGCCGGCCGCCGCGGCCAGGTCCGCCGGGTCCAGGGAGGAGAAGGTGCTCTCCAGACGGTCGAGTTCCTCCAGCACGGAGAGCTTGCGCTCCGCGGTGCCGTCCGGGGCGACCTCGTCCAGCAGGTGCCGGGCGAGGGCGGCCGGGGTCGGGTAGTCGTAGACCATCGTGGCGGGCAGCCGGAGGCCGGCGGCCGCACCGAGCCGGTTGCGGAGTTCGACGGCGGTCAGCGAGTCGAAGCCGAGCTCCTTGAACGCCTGCTCCTCGCCGATGACTTCCGCCGACCTGTACCCGAGGACGGCGGCCACCTGGCCGCGCACCAGGTCCACCACGGTCCGCTCGCGCTCGGCCGCCGGCAGGCCGGCGAGGCGTTCGGTGAGCGTCTCGCCACCGGTGCCGGCGTGCGCGGCCGCGGTCGTGTCCTGCGTCCGGTGCGCGCCGGACGCCTGCGTGGCCGCCCGCCGCTGCCGGACCGGGGTGCGGACCAGACCGCGGAACACGGGCAGGAGTCCGCCGTCCGCGGCCCGGGCCCGCAGGGTGGGCAGGTCGAGGCCGATCGGCAGCAGGACCGGCTCGTCGTCCGCGGCGGCGAGGCCGGCGTCGAAGAGGGCGAGGCCCTCCGCCGCCGACAGCGGGGCGACGCCGCCGCGGGCGGCGCGGTCCCGCTCCGCCCCGGTGAGCCGGCCGGCCATGCCGCGCTCCTCGGCCCACATGCCCCACACCAGGGAGAGGGCGGCCAGGCCGTGGGCCCGCCGGTGCCGGGCAAGGGCGTCGAGGAACACGTTCGCCGCGGCGTAGTTGGCCTGGCCGGCGGAGCCGAGGGTGCCGGCGGCGGCGGAGAACAGGACGAACGCCGACAGGTCGAGGTGGCGGGTGAGCTCGTGCAGGTGCAGCGCCCCCTCCACCTTGGGCCGCAGGACCCGGTCGACGCGCTCGGGGGTGAGCAGGTCGACGATGCCGTCGTCGAGCACGGCCGCGGTGTGCACGACCGCCGTCAGCGGACGCTCGGCCGGTACGGACTCCAGGAGCCCGGCCAGCGCGTCCCGGTCGGCGACGTCGCAGGCCGCCCAGGTGACCTCCGCGCCCAACGCGGTGAGCTGCGCGGTCAGTTCGGGCGCGGTCTCGGTGTCGGCGCCCCTGCGGCCGGTGAGCAGCAGGTGGCGTACGCCGTGCTCGGTGACCAGGTGGTGGGCGAGGAGGCCGGCGAGCCCGCCGCCGGCCCCGGTGACGAGGACCGTGCCGCTGGTGTCGATGCGGCCGGCCGGTTCGCCGGGCTGCGCCGTCCGGGCGTCCACCCGGGCCAGGCGGGGTGCGTACAGGGCACCGCCGCGTACGGCCAGTTCGGGTTCGTCGGACGCGAGGGCGGCGGGCAGGGCCCGGCCGGAGGCTTCGGCGTCGTCGAGGTCGACGAGGGCGAAGCGGTCCGGGTGCTCGGTCTGCGCGGCCCGCAGCAGGCCCCACACCGGGGTGTGGGCGAGGTCGGCGGCCTCGGTGTCCTGGTGGGCGGCCACGGCGCCCCGGGTGACGACGGCCAGGCGGGTGCCGGCGAAGCGGCCGCCGTCCAGCCAGCCCTGCACGGTCGCGAGCACGCGGTGCGTGACCTCGCGGACGTCCTGCGCGAGGCGGTCGGCGGCCGCTGCCGTGGCGCCGGTGGCGGCGGCCGTCATGAACGGCACGACCACGGTGTCGGGCATCGGCTGCCGGCCGGCCGCGACGGCCTCGTCCAGCGCTGCCGGGTCGGCGTACCGGGCGGCGGGCACTCCGGCCCGGCCCAGGGCGGCGGCCAGGCGGGCGTGGGCTCCGTCGGCGTCGCCCGGGGCGTCACCGAGGACCGCGAAGGTCGCGGCGGCCGGGCGGGCCGGCGCCGCCGTGCGCACCCAGTCGAGGCGGAACAGCCCGTCCTGCGACGCCGCGTCCGGGACCGCCGCGAACCGCTCGGCGTCGAGCGCCCGGGTCACCAGCGCCCGGACGGACGCGACGGGTGCGCCCTGTTCGTCGGCCAGTTCGACGGACACCGTGCCGGCGTCGTCGGGGGCGGTGATCCGCAGCCGCAGCGCGTCGGCCCCGACCGCGTGCAGGGCCACCCCGCGCCAGGCGAGGGGCTCGCGTGCGGCGGGGCCACCGCCGCCTGCGGTGGTCGCCGCGAGTGCCTGGACCGCGGCGTCGAGCAGGGCCGGGTGCAGGGCGAATCCGCGCGCGGAGGACCCCTGTTCGTCGGACAGCCGGGCCTGCGCGAAGACCTCCTCGCCCCGTACCCAGATCCGGGTCAGGGTCCGCAGGGCGGGTCCGTGGTAGAGGCCCGCGGCGGCGAGCCGGTCGCGGACCGCGTCGACGGAGACCTCGGCGGCTCCGGCGGGCGGCCAGGACGCCGCGTCGCCGGTGCCGGCGGTGCCGGCGGTCGCGCCGGTGTCCTCGGCCGCTTCCGTGGTGAGGAACCCGGTGGCGTGCCGGGACCAGGTTCCGCCGGACGGCCCGTCGCCGCCGTCGCCCGCCTCGGCGCGGCTGTGGATCTCGGCCTGGCGGCGGCCGGTGTCGTCGGCTCCGCCCACGGTGAGCCGGAGCTGTACGGCCCCGTCCTCCGGGAGGACGAGCGGCTCCTCGGCGGTCAGCTCCGCCAGGTGGCCGCAGCCGACCTCGTCCCCGGCCCGCAGCGCGAGCTCGACGAGGGCCGCGCCGGGCACGACCGCGGAGTCGGCGACGACGTGGTCGGCCAGCCACGGGTGCGTGCGGCGGGAGAGCCGGCCGGTGAACAGGAACCCGCCGGTGCCGGGCAGTTCGACCGCGGCGCCGAGCAGCGGGTGCCCGGCCGCTTCGAGGCCGAGCGAGGCGGCGTCCTCGGCCGCGGCGAAGGAGTCGACCCAGTAGCGCTCGCGCTGGAAGGCGTAGGTGGGCAGGTCGACGCGCCGGGCGCCGGCGCCGGAGTAGTACGCCGTCCAGTCGACGCCGACGCCGTGGACGTGGGCCCGGCCGAGGGCGGCGGCGAGGCTCGCGGCCTCGGGCCGGCCCTTGCGGAGCACGGGCACGAAGACCGCAGGGTCGGAGCCGTCGGCACTGCCGGCGCCCGCGGTGTCGCCGTCGCCGGTCAGGCAGTCCTGGGCGAGCGCGGACAGCACGCCGTCGGGCCCGATCTCGACGTACGCCGTGACGCCGGCGGCCTCCAGGGCGCGGACGCCGTCGAGGAAGCGGACCGCCTCCCGGACGTGCCGCACCCAGAAGTCGGCCGTGGCCATCTCCTCGCCGGCGAGGGCGCCGGTCAGGTTGGACACGACGGGGATGCGCGGGGCCCCGTACGTGAGTTGCTCGGCGACCTTGCGGAAGTCGGCCAGCATGCCGTCCATGTGGGGCGAGTGAAAGGCGTGGCTGACGGTGAGCCGCTTGGTCTTCCGGCCGTCCGCCTCGAAGCGCCCGGCGATCGCCGCCGCGGCGTCCTTGTCACCGGCGATGACCACGGACCGGGGTCCGTTGACGGCCGCGACGCCCACCCGGTCGGTGTCGACGAGCAGCGGCAGGACCTCGTCCTCCGAGGCCTGTACGGCGATCATCGCGCCGCCGGCCGGGAGGGCCTGCATCAGCCGGCCGCGGGCGGCGACCAGCGTGCACGCGTCGTCCAGGGAGAGGACCCCGGCCACGTGTGCGGCGGTGATCTCGCCGATGGAGTGGCCGGACAGGAGGTCCGGGCGCAGGCCCAGGCTCTCGACCAGCCGGTACAGCGCCACTTCGAAGGCGAACAGCCCTGGCTGGGTGAACCCGGTCCGGTCGAGCAGGGTCGGATCCGATCCGAACAGCACCTCCTTCAGGGGCAGTTCTAGGTGGGCGTCCATGCGGGCGCAGACCGCGTCGAGCGCCTCCGCGAACACCGGTTGGGTGTCGTACAGTTCGCGGCCCATGCCGAGGCGCTGGCTGCCCTGCCCGGTGAACAGGAACGCCACCTGCCGTTCCGCCCGGGCCACGCCCCGGGTGAGCGGCGCGGCCAAGTCGCCCGCCGCCAACGCGGTCAGCGCCTCGCGGTGCTCCTCCCCCGCTCCGGCGACGATCACGGCGCGGTGGTCGAGGACCGCCCGGCCGGCCGCGAGCGAGTGGCCGACGTCCACCGGCCGCGGCCGGCCGTGCGCACCGTGCCCGTCCTGCCCGTCGAGGTGGGCGAGGAGCCGGGCGGCCTGCTCGCGCAGGGCCGTCCCGGTGCGGCCCGAGAGGATCCACGGCCACGGGCCGGGGTTCTCGGGTCCGGCCGGCTCGGGGGCCTCGACCGCCGGTGCCTGTTCGAGGATGGCGTGGGCGTTCGTACCGCTCACACCGAACGAGGACACGCCGGCCCGGCGCGGACGCCCGGTCTCGGGCCAGGCCCGCCGCTCGGTGAGCAGCTCGACGTCGCCCGCGGTCCAGTCGACGTGCGGGGTGGGCTCGTCGACGTGCAGGGTCTGCGGCAGCAGGCCGTGGCGCATGGCCATGACCATCTTGATGACGCCCGCGACACCGGCGGCCGCCTGCGTGTGACCGATGTTCGACTTGATCGAACCGAGCAGCAGCGGCTGCCCGTCGGGCCGGTCCTGGCCGTAGGTCGCCAGCAGGGCCTGCGCCTCGATCGGGTCGCCGAGCCTGGTGCCGGTGCCGTGCGCCTCGACGGCGTCCACGTCTGCGGCGGCCAGGCCGGCGCTCGCGAGCGCCTGACGGATCACCCGCTGCTGCGAGGGCCCGTTCGGGGCCGTCAGGCCGTTGCTCGCACCGTCCTGGTTGACGGCCGAACCACGGACCACGGCCAGCACCGGATGCCCGTTGGCCTGCGCGTCCGACAGCCGCTCCACGAGCAGCATGCCGACGCCCTCACCCCAGCCGGTGCCGTCCGCACCGGCCGCGAAGGCCTTGATCCGGCCGTCCGAGGCGAGCCCGCCCTGCCGGCTGAACTCGACGAAGGCGCCCGGCGTCGACATCACGGTGACACCGCCTGCCAGGGCCATCGAGCACTCGCCGCTGCGCAGCGCCTGCACCGCCAGGTGCAGCGCCACGAGGGACGCCGAGCAGGCGGTGTCGACGGTCACGGCCGGGCCTTCCAGCCCGAACACGTAGGAGAGCCGACCGGAGACGACACTGGCGGAGTTGCCGGTGCTCATGAAGCCGTCGCCGCCGTCGGCGGAGTTCAGCACGAGCGACAGGTAGTCCTGGCCGTTGGTGCCGACGAACACGCCGGTCTGGCCGCCCCGCACCGACGACGGGTCGATGCCGGCCCGCTCGAACGCCTCCCAGGAGGTCTCCAGCAGGAGCCGCTGCTGCGGGTCCATGGCCAGGGCCTCGCGCGGGGAGATCCCGAAGAAGCCGGGGTCGAACTCCGCGACGTCGTACAGGAATCCGCCTTCGCGGGCGTACGAGGCCTCCTGCCCGAACCGCGACCCGAACAGTTCCTCGGCGTCCCAGCCGCGGTCGGCCGGGAACTCGCCGATGGCGTCGCCGCCGGCGGCCAGCAGCTGCCAGAGCTCCTCGGGGGTGCGCACACCGCCGGGGAAGCGGCAGCTCATCGCGACGATCGCGATCGGGTCGTCGTCGGCCACCCGGACCGCGGGGACGGGAGCGGCCTGTTCGGTCCCGGCGCCGAGGAGTTCGCGACGCAGGTGGTCCGCCAGGTCGGCGGAGGTCGGGTAGTCGTAGATCAGGGTGGCGGGGAGGCGCAGCCCGGTGGCCGCGCCGAGCCGGTTGCGGAGTTCGACGGCGGTCAGCGAGTCGAAGCCGAGCTCCTTGAACGCCCTTCCCGCGGCGATGCTCTCCGCTCCGGCGTGGCCGAGGACCGCGGCGACCTCCTTGCGGACGAGGTCGAGCAGCAGCCGGTCGCGTTCGGCGACGGAGAGGCCCGCCAGCCGCTGCGCGAGGGAGTCCCGGCCGCCCGCGGGCGTGTCGCCCGGGGTGTCGCCGCCGGTCATCAGGGCGGCGACGGCGCCACGCGCGTCGGGCAGTGCGGCGAGGAGGCGGCTGGGGCGGACCGCGGTGAAGCCGGGGGCGAAGCGCTCCCAGTCGACGTCCGCGACGGCGACGACGGTGTCGTTCGCGTCGAGGGCGCGCCGGAGGGCGTCGACGGCCGCTTCGGCGTTCATGGGCGGTACGCCGCCCTTGCGCATCCGGGCTTCGAGGGCCCGGTCGGCGGCCATGCCGCCCTCGGCCCACGGACCCCAGGCGATCGAGGTCGCGGCGAGGCCGGCGGCCCGGCGCTGCTCGGCCAGCGCGTCGAGGTAGGCGTTGGCGGCGGCGTAGTTGGCCTGGCCGGCGGTTCCCCAGGTCCCGGTGACGGAGGAGAACAGCACGAAGGCGGACAGCTCGATGCCGAGTTCGGCGGTGAGCTCGTGCAGGTGCAGCGCGGAGGCCGCCTTCGCCCGCAGCACGTTCTCGAAGCGGTCCGGAGTCAGCGCGTCCAGGACACCGTCGTCCAGCACGCCGGCGGTGTGGACCACCGCCGTGAGGGTCTCGGCCTCGGCGGCCAGCAGCGTACGGAGTGCGTCCCGGTCGGCGGCGTCGCACGCCACGACCGACACCTCCGCACCCAGCTCCACCAGCTCCGCCGCCAGCTCGGCGGCGCCCGGAGCATCCGGGCCCCGGCGGCTGGTCAGCACCAGCCGCTCCGCACCCGCACCGGCCAGCCAGCGGGCCACGCGCCCGCCGAGGGCACCCGTACCACCGGTGACGAGCACCGTCCCGGACGGCGCCCAGGACTCGGAGGTGTCTGCGGCTGCGCGGACGAGGCGGCGTCCGAAGACCCCGGAGGAACGAACCGCGACCTGGTCCTCACCGGCCGCACCGCCGGCGAGCACGCCGACCAGCCGGCCCATCGCCCGCTCGTCCCAGACCTCGGGCAGGTCGACCAGACCGCCCCAGCGTCCGGGCAGTTCCAGCGCGGCCACCCGGCCCAGGCCCCACGTCTGAGCCTGCACCGCCGACACCAGCCGGTCCGAACGGCCCACGCTCACCGCACCACGGGTCAGGCACCACAACGGCGCCCCCACCCCGGCATCACCCAACGCCTGCACCAACACGGCCGTAGCCACCACACCGGCGGCCTCGTCCAGCGCCAGCAGCGACACCACACCCGCGACGCCCTCGACACCGGCCAGCAGACCGGCCACAGCGGCACGGTCCGCACCGGCCCCGACGACCACCTGGCGGACCTCGGCACCACGCCCGACCAGGGCGTCCATCACGGCCGCGGCACCGTCGACACCGGCGGCAGGCGTCACCACCAGCCAGGTACCGGACAGGCGCGCGGCGGCCGCGGCATCCGCCAGCGGCTTCCACGACACCCGGTACCGCCAGCCGTCCGCGCCCGATCCGCTGCCCGCGGCCACGCGACGCTGCACCAGAGCGGCTTCCGGCCAGTACCGGCGGCGCTGGAAGGCGTACGTGGGCAGGTCGACCCGTACGGCACCGGCCCCGTAGACCGCGTGCCAGTCGACGGAGAACCCGCGGACATGGATCCGGGCCAGGGCGGCCATCACCGTCTCGGCCTCGGGGCGGCCCTTGCGCACGGCGGGCACGAACACGGCTCCGGGCTCGCGGACGCACTCCTGGCCGAGGGCGGACAGTACGCCGTCCGGGCCGAGCTCGACGTACGTCGTGACGCCCGCGGCCTCCAGGGCCCGGATGCCGTCGAGGAAGCGGACGGCCTCGCGGACGTGCCGCACCCAGAAGTCCGCCGAGCCCGTCTCGTCCGAGACGAGGGCTCCGGTCAGGTTGGAGACGACCGGGATACGGGGCGCTTCGAAGGACAGACCCGCCACCACCTGGCGGAAGTCGTCGAGCATGCCGTCCATGTGCGGCGAGTGGAACGCGTGGCTGACCGTCAACTGCTTGGTCTTCCGTTCCTGGGCCCGGAAGTGCTCGGCGATCGCGACGGCCGCGCCCTCGTCACCGGCGATGACCACCGACTGCGGGCCGTTGACCGCGGCGATGCTCACCCGGTCGGTGTCGACGAGCAGCGGCAGGACCTCGTCCTCCGACGCCTGCAGCGCGATCATGGCGCCGCCGGCCGGGAGCGCCTGCATCAGCCGGCCACGGGCGGCGACCAGCGTGCACGCGTCGTCCAGCGAGAAGACACCGGCCACGTGGGCCGCCGCGATCTCACCGATGGAGTGGCCGGAGACGACGTCCGGCTTCAGGCCCCAGCTCGCCACGAGCCGGAACAGGGCCACCTCGACGGCGAACAGCGCCGGCTGGGTGTACTCCGTCCGGTCCAGCAGGCCCGCGTCCGTTCCGAACAGGACCTCCTTCAGCGGCACGTCGAGGTCGAAGCGGGCGCACACCTCGTCCAGCGCGTCCGCGAACACGGGGAAGGCGTCGTACAGCTCGCGGCCCGTGCCGGGGCGCTGGCTGCCCTGTCCGGTGAACAGGAAGGCGACCTTGCCTCCGGCCGGCGAGCCCGTCACCACACCTGCCGCCGGGTCGCCCGCCGCCAGCGCGGTGAGGCCTGCGAGCAGGCCCGCACGGTCGGCGGCGACCACGGCCGCGCGCTCCTCGAACGAGGAGCGGCCGGTCGCGAGGGTCACGCCGACGTCGATCGGGCGGAGTGCGGAGTCGGCGAGCAGCCGCGCCCGCAGGCCCTCGGCCTGGGCGCGGAGTGCGGCCTCGCTCCTCGCGGAGACCAGCAGCGGCAGCGGGAGCGGCAGGGGGTTCTCCTGCGCCTCGGCCGTCGCCCGCGCCGGCGGGGCCTGCTCGATGATCGTGTGGGCGTTGGTGCCGCTGAAGCCGAACGAGGAGATGCCGGCCCGGCGCGGGCGGCCGGTCTCCGGCCACTCCCGGCGCTCGGTGAGCAGCTCGATCTCGCCGGCCTCCCAGTCGACCTGGGGCGAGGGCTCGTCGATGTGGAGGCTCTGGGGCAGCACGCCGTGCTGCACGGCCAGCACCATCTTGATGACGCCCGCGACGCCCGCCGCGGCCTGCGTGTGGCCGATGTTCGACTTGACGGAGCCGAGGAACAGCGGCTCGCCGTCCGTGCGGTCCCGGCCGTACGTGGCGAGCAGCGCCTGCGCCTCGATGGGGTCGCCGAGGGTCGTACCCGTGCCATGGGCCTCGACGGCGTCCACGTCGGCGGCCGCCAGCCCGGCGCTCGCGAGGGCGGCGCGGATGACGCGCTGCTGCGAGGGCCCGTTGGGGGCGGTCAGTCCGTTGCTCGCACCGTCCTGGTTGACGGCCGAGCCGCGGACGACCGCCAGCACCGGGTGGCCCTTGCGCTGCGCGTCCGACAGGCGTTCGACGAGCAGCATGCCGACGCCCTCGCCCCAGCCGGTGCCGTCCGCGGCCGCCGCGAAGGCCTTGATCCGGCCGTCGGCTGCCAGGCCGCGCTGCCGGCTGAACTCGATGAAGGTGCCGGGCGTCGACATGACGGTGACGCCGCCGGCCAGGGCGAGGTCGCATTCGCCGTTGCGGAGCGCCTGGATCGCCCAGTGCAGGGCGACCAGCGACGAGGAGCATGCGGTGTCGACGGTCACGGCCGGGCCTTCGAGGCCGAACACGTACGACAGGCGGCCGGAGACGACGCTGGCGGCGTTGCCGGTGCCCAGGTGGCCTTCGAGGCCGGACGGGTCCTCCAGGAGGACGGACAGGTAGTCCTGGCCGTTGGTGCCGACGAACACGCCGGCCTGGCTGCCGCGCAGGGTCTCGGGGTCGATGCCGGCCCGTTCGAAGGCCTCCCAGGAGGTCTCCAGCAGCAGGCGCTGCTGCGGGTCCATGGCGAGGGCCTCGCGCGGGGAGATCCCGAAGAAGTCGGCGTCGAAGTCGGCGGCGTCGTAGAGGAAGCCGCCCTGCCGGGTGTACGAGGTGCCCGCTGCGCCCGGATCGGCGTCGTACAGGGCGTCGAGGTCCCAGCCGCGGTCCAGGGGGAGGTCCGAGATCGCGTCGGTGCCGGACGCCAGCAGCTGCCAGAGGTCCTCGGGGGTGCGTACGCCGCCGGGGAAGCGGCAGCTCATCGCGACGATGGCGATCGGGTCGTCGTCGGCGGCCGCGGCCACCGGGCCGGTCACCTCGGCCTGCGTGCCGAGGAGTTCGGCGAGCAGGTGGGCGGCGAGTGCGGCCGGCGTCGGGTAGTCGTAGACGAGCGTGGCCGGGAGCCGGAGTCCGGTGGTCGCGCCGAGCCGGTTGCGGAGTTCGACGGCGGTCAGCGAGTCGAAGCCGATCTCGCGGAAGGCCCGCCCGGCCTCGACGTCCTCGGCGCCGGAGTGGCCGAGGACCTCGGCGACCTCCTCGCGGACGAGGTCGAGGAGGAACGGCTCCCGGTCGCTCTCGACCAGGCTCCCGAGGTGAGCGGCGAGCGAGGCGCCCGAGCGGTCGGTACGGTCGCCCGCGGCCCGGGCGCCGCCGGTGGCGGCCTCGGCCTCGGGCAGGTCGCCGAGCAGCCGGCCTGCGCGTACCGCCGTGAAGCCGGGCGCGAACGCCGCCCAGTCGAAGTCGACGATCGTCAGGGCGGCGTCGTCGGAGCCGACGGCCTGCCGGAGCGCGGTGAGGGCGAGGACGGCGTTCATGGGCGGTACGCCGCCCCGGCGCATGCGGGCTTCGAGGGCCTGGTCGGCGGCCATGCCGCCCTCGGCCCACGGACCCCAGGCGATCGAGGTCGCGGCCAGGCCGGCGGCCCGGCGCTGCTCGGCGAGCGCGTCCAGGTAGGCGTTGGCGGCGGCGTAGTTGCCCTGGCCGGCCGCACCGATGGTGCCGCTCATGGAGGAGAACAGCACGTAGGCGGACAGCTCGATGCCGAGCTCGCCGGTCAGCTCGTGCAGGTTGCGGGCCGAGTCGACCTTGGCCCGCAGCACGTTCTCGAAGCGGTCCGGCGTCAGCGCGTCCAGGACGCCGTCGTCCAGCACGCCGGCGGTGTGGACCACCGCGGTGAGGGTCTCGGCCTCGGCGGCCAGCAGCGTACGGAGTGCGTCGCGGTCGGCGGCGTCGCACGCCACGACCGACACCTCCACCCCGAGTTCGGAGAGCTCCGCCGCCAGCTCGGCGGCGCCCGGAGCGTCAGCGCCCCGGCGGCTGGTCAGCACCAGCCGCTCCGCACCGGCACCGGCCAGCCAGCGGGCCACGCGCCCACCGAGGGCACCCGTACCACCGGTGACCAGCGCCGTCCCGGACGGCGTCCAGGAGGCAGAACCCTCGGCGCGAGCCGCCCGGACCAGACGGCGTCCGAAGACCCCGGACGACCGGACGGCGACCTGGTCCTCACCGGCGACACCGCCGGCGAGCACGCCGACCAGCCGGCCCATCGCCCGCTCGTCCCACACCTCGGGCAGGTCGACCAGACCGCCCCAGCGTCCGGGCAGTTCCAGCGCGGCCACCCGGCCCAGGCCCCACGTCTGAGCCTGCACCGCCGACACCAGCCGGTCCGAACGGCCCACGCTCACCGCACCACGGGTCAGGCACCACAGGGGCACCTCCACCCCTGCATCACCCAACGCCTGCACCAACACGGCCGTCGCGACGACACCGGCGGCCTCGTCCAGCGCCAGCAGCGACACCACACCCGCGACGCCCTCGACCCCGGCCAGCAGACCGGCCACAGCGGCACGGTCCGCACCGGTCCCGACGACCACCTGACGGACCTCGGCACCACGCCCGACCAGGGCGTCCATCACGGCCGCGGCACCGTCGACACCGGCGGCAGGCGTCACCACCAGCCAGGTACCGGACAGGCGCGCGGCGGCCCCGGCATCCGCCAGCGGCTTCCACGACACCCGGTAGCGCCAGCGGTCCACCTCGGACTGCTCCTGGCCCTGTCGCCGCCATGCGGAGAGGGCGGGGACGAGCGCGCTGAACGGCGCATCGGCGTCGACTTCCAGCTCGGCGGCCAGGGAGGCGAGGTCGCCGTGCTCCACCGCCTCCCAGAAGCGGGCGTCCACCGCGCCGGGGGCCGCGGCGGGCACCGTGCTGCCGCTCGACAGGGACTTCTCCGGCCAGTAGCGCTGCCGCTGGAAGGCGTACGTCGGCAGCTCGACGCGCTCCGCGCCGGTACCGGCGAAGAACGCGGACCAGTCCACCTCCACGCCCCGCACGTAGGCGCGGGCGACGGCGGCTACCGCCGTGTCCGCCTCCGGGCGGCCCGCACGCAGTACGGGCACGCAGGCGACGTCGGCGGTGCCCGTCAGGCACTCCTGGGCAAGCGCGGACAGTACGCCGTCCGGCCCGAGCTCGACGAACGTGGTCACCCCGGCGGCTTCGAGGGCGCGGACGCCGTCGAGGAAACGGACCGCCTCGCGGACGTGCCGCACCCAGAAGTCCGCGGACCCCATCTCGTCGCTGACGAGGGCGCCGGTCAGGCAGGACACGACCGGGAGGCGGGGGACCTCGAAGGACAGACCCGCCACCACCTGCCGGAACTCGTCGAGCATGCCGTCCATGTGCGGCGAGTGGAACGCGTGGCTGACCGTCAGCCGCTTGGTCTTCCGTTCCTGGGCCCGGAAGTGCTCGGCGATCGCGACGGCCGCGCCCTCGTCACCGGCGATGACCACCGACTGCGGGCCGTTGACCGCGGCGATGCTCACGCGGTCGGCGTCGGTCAGCAGCGGCAGGACCTCGTCCTCCGACGCCTGCACGGCGATCATCACGCCGCCGGCGGGGAGGGCCTGCATCAGCCGGCCGCGGGCCGCGACCAGCGTGCACGCGTCGTCCAGCGACAGCACGCCCGCCACATGCGCGGCAGCGATCTCGCCGATGGAGTGACCGGCCACGAAGTCCGGCCGCACGCCCCAGCTCTCCACGAGGCGGAACAGGGCCACCTCGACCGCGAACAGCGCCGGCTGCGTGTACTCCGTCCGGTCCAGCTGGCCCGCGTCCGTTCCGAACAGGACGTCCTTCAACGGGAGTGGGAGCTTCTCGCAGACGGCGTCGAGGGCCCGGGCGAACACGGGGAAGGCCTCGTACAGCTCACGGCCCATGCCGAGCCGCTGGCTGCCCTGTCCGGTGAACAGGAAGGCCAGGGCGCCGCCCGACACCGAGCCCTGTACCAGCCCCGGGGCCTGCTCTCCGGCCGCGAGGGCGTCCAGGCGGGTGAGGAGTGCGTCGCCGTCCGACGGCTCGCCGAACACCACCGCGCGGTGCTCCAGGGCGGCCCGGTGCAGGGCGAGGGAGTGGCCGAGGTCCACGGCGCCCCGGGAGCCGGGCGCGGCGAGTGCGTCGGCCGCGGCCGGGCGCAGGCGGTCCGCCTGGGCGCGCAGGGCGGCCGCGGTGCGGCCGGAGACCGTCCACGGCAGGACCGCCGGGACCGACCCGGCCCCGGTCGGCGTGGCCGGCTTCGCGGCCGCCGCCGACTGGTCCTCCTGCGGTGCCTGTTCGAGGACGGCGTGGGCGTTGGTGCCGCTGTAGCCGAACGAGGAGATTCCGGCGCGGCGGGGGTGGCCGGTCTCGGGCCAGGGACGCTGCTCGGTCAGCAGCTCGATGTCGCCGGCGGACCAGTCCACGTAGGGGGTCGGCTCGTCGATGTGGAGGGTCTGCGGGAGCAGCCCGTGCCGCATGGCCATGACCATCTTGATGACGCCGGCGGCGCCGGCGACGGCCTGCGTGTGGCCGATGTTGGACTTCACCGAGCCGAGGAACAGCGGCCGGTCTTCGGGGCGGTCCTGCCCGTACGTGGCGAGGAGGGCCTGCGCTTCGATCGGGTCGCCGAGCCGGGTGCCCGTGCCGTGCGCCTCCACGGCGTCGACCTCGGCGGCGGTGAGGCCGGCGTCGGCGAGGGCCTCGCGGATGACGCGCTGCTGGGACGGGCCGTTGGGGGCGGTGAGGCCGTTGGATGCGCCGTCCTGGTTGACGGCGGTGCCACGGACCACGGCGAGGACCGGGTGGCCGTTGCGGCGGGCGTCGGATAGCCGCTCCAGGAGGAGCAGGCCGACGCCTTCGGACCAGATGGTGCCGTCGGCGGCCGCGGCGAACGCCTTGATGCGGCCGTCCCCGGCCAGGCCGCGCTGGCGGCTGAACTCGGTGAACGCGCCGGGCGTGGACATGATGGTCACGGCGCCGGCGAGGGCCATCGTGCATTCGCCGCGGCGCAGGGCGTGGGCGGCGAGGTGCAGGGTGACGAGCGACGAGGAGCAGGCCGTGTCGATGGTGACGGCCGGGCCTTCGAGGCCGAAGGTGTAGGAGATGCGGCCGGAGACGACGCTGGCCGCGTTGCCGGTGCCGAGATGGCCTTCGAGGTCGGCGGCGCCCGCGTCGTCGAGCCAGAGCTGGAGGTAGTCCTGGGCGTTGGAGCCGACGAACACGCCGGTGCGGCTGCCGCGCAGGGCGGTCGGGTCGATGCCCGCGCGTTCGAAGGTCTCCCAGGTGGTCTCCAGCAGCAGGCGCTGCTGCGGGTCCATGGCGAGGGCCTCGCGCGGGGAGATCCCGAAGAAGGCCGGGTCGAAGTCGGCGGCCTCGTGCAGGAAGCCGCCCTCGCGGACGTAGCTGGTGCCTTCGCGGTCGGGGTCGTCGCTGTAGAGGGTGTCGAGGTCCCAGCCGCGGTCGGCGGGGAAGGCGGTGATGCCGTCGCGGCCCTCGGCGAGCATCCGCCACAGGTCCTCGGGGGAGGTGACGCCGCCCGGGAAGCGGCAGTTCATCGCGACGATGGCGATCGGGTCGTCGTCGGCGTCGTGGGCGGCGCGGGCCGCGGAGGCGGCGCGTCGGCGGGCGGGGAGGCGGCCGGCGCCGGTCGCGCCGGTCGCGGTGGCGGCGTCGTCGGCGGCGGCGAGGTCGCCGACGAGCTCCTCGAGGAGGTACTGGGCGAGGGCGGTGGCCGTCGGGTAGTCGAAGACGAGGGTGGCGGGCAGGCGGCGGCCGGTGGCCTCGCCGAGCAGGTTGCGCAGCTCGACGGCGGTCAGCGAGTCGAAGCCCAGCTCCTTGAAGGAGCGGCCCGGTTCGACGGCGGCGGCGTTCGGGTAGCCCAGGGCCGTGGCGACCTGCTTGCGGACGAGGTCGAGGAGCGTGCGCTCCTGCTCGGCGGCCGGGAGGCCGACCAGGCGCTGCCGCAGGCCGGAGGCACCCGCCGCGGCGGCCGCGGCGCCCGCGGACCGGCGGGCGGGGACCCGGACGAGTCCGCGGAGCAGCGGGGAGAGGGTGCCGGCCTGGGCCTGGGGGCGCAGCCCGGCGGTGTCGATGCGCATCAGGACGGGGACGGCCTCGTCGAGGCGGTGCGCGAGGTCGAACAGGTCGAGGCCCTCGGCCGAGGTCAGCGGGGGCAGTCCGCCGCGGGTCATGCGGCTGACGTCGGCTTCGGTGAGGCTGCCGGCCATGCCCGAGCCGTCGGCCCACAGGGCCCAGGCCAGGGAGGTGGCGGGCAGGCCGAGGGAGCGGCGGTGCCGGGCGAGCGCGTCGAGGAAGACGTTGGCGGCGGCGTAGTTGCCCTGGCCGGCGCCGCCGAAGACGCCGCCGATGGAGGAGAAGAGGAGGAAGGCGGAGAGGTCGAGGTCGCGGGTCAGCTCGTGCAGGTGGACGGCCGCGTCGACCTTGGGGCGCAGGACGGCTGACAGGCGCTCGGGGGTGAGGGAGGTGATCACGCCGTCGTCGAGGACGCCGGCGGTGTGGACGACCGCGCCGAGCGGGTGCTCGGCGGGGACGGCCTCCAGTACGGCGGCCAGCGCGTCGCGGTCGGCGACGTCGCAGGCGGCCCAGGTCACCGAGGCGCCCGCGGCGGTGAGTTCGTCGGCGAGGCGCTGCGCCTGCGGGGTGGAGCCGCCGCGGCGGCCGACGAGCAGCAGGTGCCGTACGCCGTGCTCGGCGACGAGGCGGCGGGCGATCAGCCCGCCGAGGAGACCTCCGGCCCCGGTGATCAGCACGGTCGACTCCGGCGCGTACCGGATGCCGGCGGCGGCCTGCTGAGCCTCCCGCTCCTGCTCCTGCCCGTGCTCGTGTTCCTGCTCCGCTTCCTCGGGCTGCCGGGCCACGCGGGCGAGGCGGGGCGCGAGGGCGGTACCGCCGCGCAGGGCGAGTTCCGGCTCGGCGGCGGCCCGGGCTGCGGCGAGGGCGGCGGGCAGGGCGCGTACGGAGTCCGCGGTGCCGTCGGTGTCGACCAGCAGCAGCCGGTCGGGGTTCTCGGCCTGTGCGGAGCGCAGCAGGCCGCGTACGGCCGCGTGGCCGGGGTCGGTGAGGGCGTCGGCGCCGGTGGTGCCGTCGCCGGCCTCGACCGCGCCCGAGGTGAGGACGACGAGGCGGGTGGCGGCGAACCGGTCGCCGGTGAACGGCTCCTCCCCCAGCCAGGTCCGGGCGAGGGCGAGGGCGTGGTGCGCGGCCCGGTGCACGGCCTCGGCGGACAGCTCCGGTGCGGCGGGGCCGGCCGGGGCGTAGGCGGCGAAGAGGGCCTGCGGGACGGGTGCTCCGGCGTCGACGGCGGCGGCCAGCTCGGCGGGGTCCGCGTAGACGGCGATGTCGGCGGCGTCCCGGACGGGGCCCGTGCCGAGCAGGGCGGCGGGGACCTCGGTCCCCAGGACCGCCCAGCGACCGCGCAGGTCCGCGTCCGTGTCGGCGTCCGCGCCGGTGGCGGTGGCGGTGGGCAGGGCCGTCCACTCGGTGCGGAACACCGCCTCGTGGTGGGCGGTACGGGCCGCCCGGACCTGCTCGGCGGACACGGCGCGCAGGACGAGCGAGTCGACGGTCGCGACGGGTGCACCGGTGACGTCCGCGATCTCCAGGCGTATGCCGTCGCCCGCGCCGGTCGGCGCGAGGTGGACGCGCAGGGCGTCGGCACCGCTCGCGTGGAGGGTCACCCCGGTCCAGGCGAACGGGAGCCGGCCCTCGCCCTCGGTGCCGCCGAGCACGCCGAGGCCGAGGGTGTGCAGTGCCGCGTCCAGCAGCGCCGGGTGGAGTCCGAAGTCCCGGGCCGCGGCCGCGGTGTCCTCGGGGAGGGCGACCTCGGCGTAGACGCCGTCGCCGTGCCGCCAGGCGGCGGTGAGGCCGCGGAAGGCCGGGCCGTAGCCCATGCCGACCTCGGCCAGGTCGGTGTAGAGGCCGTCCGTGGGGAGGGGTTCGGCGTCGGCGGGGGGCCACTGGCCGGCCGCGAACACCGATCGGGCCGGGACGGCGGCGCGGGCGAGGACACCGCCGGCGTGCCGGGTCCAGGGCTCGTCGGCGGCGCTGTCCGAGGGGCGGGAGGAGAGGCTGAAGGAGCGCCGGCCGGAGCCGTCGGCGTCGGGTGCGCTCACGTTGATCTGGAGCTGCACCCCGCCGCGTTCGGGCAGGACGAACGGCGCTTCGAGGGTCAGCTCCTCAAGGGTGTCGCAGCCGACCTGGTCACCGGCCCACACCGCCAGCTCGACGAAGGCCGTGCCGGGGAGCAGGATGCTGCCCATGACCCGGTGGTCGGCCAGCCAGGGGTGGGTGGCGGCGGACAGCAGACTGGTGAAGGCGAAGCCGTCGGAGTCGGCGAGGGCGACCATGGCGCCGAGCAGCGGGTGTGCGGCCGCAGCCAGGCCGGCCGCGGTGAGGTCGCCGATCCGGCTGCCGGGCTCGATCCAGTAGCGCTGCCGCTGGAAGGCGTAGGTGGGCAGGTCGTCGACGGGGCGGACGCCGGTGCCGGTGGCGGTGGCCGTGGCGGCGAAGAAGGCCTGCCAGTCGACGCGGACGCCGTGGGCGTGGGCCCGGGCGAGGGCGGTCACGAGGGCCTCGGCCTCGTCGCGGCCCTTGCGCAGGACGGGCACGAAGACGGCGTCCTCGGTGACGCACTCCTGGGCGAGGGCGGACAGCACCCCGTCGGGGCCGAGCTCGACGAACGTGGTCACCCCGGCGGCTTCGAGGGCGCGGACGCCGTCCAGGAAGCGGACGGCCTCGCGGACGTGCCGCACCCAGAACTCCGCCGACCCCATCTCGCCGGTGACGAGGGCCCCGGTCAGGTTCGACACGACCGGGATGCGGGGGGCCTCGAAGGTCAGCCCGGCCACCACCCGGCGGAAGTCGTCGAGCATGCCGTCCATGTGCGGCGAGTGGAACGCGTGGCTGACGGTGAGCCGCTTGGTCTTGCGACCCTGCGCCTCGAAGTGCGCGGCAACGGCGGCCGCCGCGCCCTCGTCACCGGCGACGACGACCGACTGCGGGCCGTTGACCGCGGCGACGGACACCTGGTCGGCGTCGGTGAGCAGCGGCAGGACCTCGTCCTCCGAGGCCTGGACCGCGATCATCACGCCGCCGGCGGGGAGGGCCTGCATCAGCCGGCCGCGGGCCGCGACCAGGGTGCACGCGTCGTCCAGGGACAGGACCCCGGCGACGTGCGCGGCGGCGATCTCACCGATCGAGTGCCCGGCAACGAAGTCCGGTCGCACACCCCACGATTCGACGAGGCGGAACAGCGCCACCTCGACCGCGAACAGGGCGGGCTGCGTGTACTCCGTCCGGTCCAGCAGCTCCGTGTCCGACCCGAACAGGACGTCCTTCAGCGGGAGTTCCAGCCGCTCGCAGACGGCGTCGAGGGCCCGGGCGAACACGGGGAACGCCTCGTACAGCTCACGGCCCATGCCGAGCCGCTGGCTGCCCTGCCCGGTGAACAGGAAGGCGACCTTCCCGCCGGCCGGCGCGCCCGTGACGACGCCGGCCGCCGTACCGCCCTCCGCCAGCGCGGCGAGACCGGCCAGCAGGCCCTCGCGGTCGGCGGCGACGACCGCGGCCCGGTCCTCGAACTGGGCCCGGCCCGCGGCCAGCGACCACGCGATGTCGAGCGCGGCGGTCCCGTCGTGCTCCCGGGCGTAGGCGAGGAGCCGTGCCGCCTGCTCGCGCAGGGCGTCCCGGCCCTTCGCCGACAGCAGCCACGGCAGGACCTGCGGTGCCTGCGGTGCCTGCGGCGCGGTGTTCTCGGGCTGCTGCTCGGGGGTGCGGTCGGCCTCGGGTGCCTGCTCGATGATGGTGTGGACGTTGGTGCCGCTCACGCCGAAGGCGGAGACGCCGGCCCGGTACGGGCGCCCGGTCTCCGGCCACGGCCGCTGCTCGGTGAGCAGGGAGACCGCGCCGGCCTCCCAGTCGACGTGCGAGGTCGGCGCGTCGACGTGCAGGGTCCTGGGCAGGGTCCCGTGCCGCATCGCCATGACCATCTTGATGACGCCGGCGATGCCGGCGGTGTTCTGGGTGTGCCCGATGTTGGACTTGAGGGAGCCCAGCCACAGCGGCCGGTCCGCCGGGCGGTCCTGGCCGTAGGTGGCGAGCAGGGCCTGCGCCTCGATGGGGTCGCCCAGGGTGGTGCCGGTGCCGTGGGCCTCGACGACGTCGACGTCGGCGGGGGTGAGGCGGGCGCTTTCGAGGGCCTGGCGGATGACGCGCTGCTGCGCGGGCCCGTTGGGGGCGGTCAGGCCGTTGCTCGCGCCGTCCTGGTTGACGGCGGAGCCGCGGACGAGGGCCAGGATCCGGTGCCCGTTGCGGCGGGCGTCGGAGAGGCGTTCCACGAGGAGGACGCCGACGCCCTCGGACCAGCCGGTGCCGTCCGCGGCCTCGGCGAAGGACTTGCAGCGGCCGTCGGGCGACAGTCCGCGCTGGCGGCTGAACTCGACGAAGACGTCCGGGCCGGCGAGGACGGTGACGCCGGCGGCGACGGCCAGGGAGCACTCGCCCTGGCGCAGGGCCTGGACGGCCATGTGCAGGGCGACGGAGGAGGAAGAGCAGGCCGTGTCTACGGTGGCGGCGGGGCCTTCCAGGCCGAAGACGTAGGCGAGGCGTCCGGAGACGACGCTGGAGGCGGTGCCGGTGAGGAGGTGTCCCTCGACCCCGTCGGGCAGGTCGCCCGAGCCGGCGCCGTACGCGTTGGCGGACGCGCCGACGAAGACGCCGGCCCGGCTGCCGCGCAGGGTCGCCGGGTCGATGCCGGCCCGTTCGAAGACCTCCCAGGTGGTCTCCAGCAGCAGGCGCTGCTGCGGGTCCATGGCGAGGGCCTCGCGCGGGGAGATCCCGAAGAAGGCCGGGTCGAACTCGGGTGCCCCGTACAGGAATCCGCCGTCGCGGGCGTAGGTGGTACCGGGGTGGTCGGGGTCGGGGTCGTACAGCGACTCGACGTCCCAGCCGCGGTCGGCGGGGAAGCCCGAGATGGCGTCGCCGCCGCTCTCGACGAGCTTCCACAGGTCCTCGGGCGAGCCGACTCCGCCGGGGAAGCGGCAGCTCATGCCGACGATCGCGATGGGTTCGCGGGAGGCGTCGGTGAGCTCCTGGTTCCGGCGGCGCAGCCGCTCGGTTTCCTTGAGGGAGGCCCGCAGCGCTTCAACGACTTTTTCGTTCGGGGTGGTCATCATTTGCTCCGCACTTCGGGCACGTCAGAAGTTGCTGTTGCTGGTCGAGTTGCCGGGGACGTCGCCGTCCTCGGGGTCGCCGCCGCCGTCGAGGGCGAGGTCGAGGAGGTCCTGGAGGTCCATCTCGTCGATGGACGCGGCCTGGTCGACGGTGTCCGGGCCGGCCTCGTCGGCGGCCGGGGCGTCGGGTCCGGCGAGCTGCAGGAGGGTGTCGAGGAGTCCTGCGGCGCGGATGCGGCCCAGCGGGATGGTCGCCAGGGTCCGGCGCAGCTCGGCGTCCTGCGGGTCGGTGTCCAGGTCCGCGCCGCCGGCGTCCCCTGCGAAGAGGGTGCGCAGCAGGTGGCGGGTCAGGGCCTGGGGGTTGGGGTAGTCGAAGACGAGGCTGGACGGGAGCCGCAGCCCGCACGCGGTGCCGAGGCGGTTGCGCAGGTCGACGGCGGTGAGGGAGTCGAAGCCGAGGTCCTTGAAGGCGCGGTCGGCTGCGACGGCGTCCGCGGACGGGTGGCCGAGGGCCGCGGCCGCGTGCTCGCGCACGAGGTCGAGGAGGGCCGTGTCCCGGTCCTCGCCGGAGAGTTCGGCGAGCCGGCGGAGCAGGTCCGCGGACGGGTCGCCGGCCGCGGCCTCGCCGCCGGGCGCCGGGTCCTGGCGCAGGGCGGCGCGTACCTCGGGCAGGTCGGCGATGAGCGGGCGGGGCCGGGCCGCGGCGAACACGGGCGCGAACCGCGCCCAGTCGACGTCGGCGGCGGTCACCGCCGGGTCCGCTCCCACGAGGGCGCGTTCCAGGGCGAGGAGGTTCGTCGCCGGGGCGACGGGCGGCAGTCCGCGTCGGGTGAGCTGCTCCTCCGCGTCACCCTCGGCTGCCATGCCGCCGTCGGCCCAGGGTCCCCAGGCGATCGCCGTGGCGGCGAGCCCGCGGGCCGCGCGTCGTTCGGCGAGCGCGTCGAGGAAGGTGTTCGCGGCCGCGTACGCCCCCTGGCCGCCGCTGCCCCAGGTGCCGGCGATGGACGAGAAGAGGACGAACGCGTCGAGGGAGTCCGGTGCGTCGAACAGGGCGTCGAGGTGGACGGCGCCGGCGGTCTTGGCGGTGACGACCCGGGCGAAGCCGGGCAGGTCGGTGCCGGTGCCGGGCGGCTGGGAGGTTCCCGCGGCGTGCACCACGGCACGGACGGGGGTGCCGTCGGCCGCGAGGCCGGCGACGAGCGCTGCGAGCGCGTCCCGGTCGGTGACGTCGCAGGCCGCGAGGGTCACGGCCGTGCCGAGCGCTTCGAGCTCCGTACGGACCTCGGCGGCGCCGGGCGCGTCGGCGCCACTGCGGCTGACGAGGACGAGCCGCTGTGCGCCCCGTTCGGCGAGGCGGCGGGCCACGTGGCGGCCGAGGGCGCCCGTGCCGCCGGTGACGAGCACGGTGCCGCGCGGGGTCCAGCGGTCGGCGGGGGCGGTGTCGGCCGGGGTGGCGTGGACGAGGCGGCGTACCAGGGTGCCGGCGGGGCGGACCGCGAGCTGGTCCTCGTCGCCGGCGCCCGCGCCGGTGAGGAGGTCGGTCAGCCGGGACAGGGTGCGCTCGTCGCACACCTCGGGCAGGTCGACGAGTCCGCCCCAGCGGTCGGGGTGCTCCAGGGCGACGACCCGGCCGAGGCCCCAGACCTGGGACTGGGCGGCGCCGCCGAGCGTGTCGCCGGGGGTGGCGGCGACGGCTTCGCGGGTGACGCACCACAGGGGTGCGCCGCCGGGGACGGGCTCTGCGCCGGGTTCGGTGAGCGCGGAGGCGAGGGCGTGGGAGAGGGCGAGTCCGACGGGCACTGCGGGGTGTTCGGGGTGCGGCCGCTCGTCGAGCGCGAGCAGCGACAGGATGCCGGTGACCGCTCCCCCGGCCGCCGTGTCGTGCAGCCGCTCGTCCAGGCGGGCCCGCAGGACGGCCGGGTCGCTGTCGGCGGTGTCCAGCGGGAGCGGCAGGATCCGGGCGCCGCGGTCGGCCAGGTGGTCGGTGAGGGCGCGGATCCACGGGTCGTCGGCCTGCGCGGCGGGTACGGCGACCAGCCAGGTGCCGGCGGAACCTGCCGTCGTGGTGGCCGGGGCGCTGCCGGTCCACGGCTGCCAGACGACGCGGTAGAGGAGGGAGTCGGCCTGCGCCTGGGCCTGCCGCCCGCGCCGCCAGGCGGACAGGGCGGGCAGGGCCGTGCCGAGCGGCTGGTCGCCGTCGACGTCGAACTCGTCGGCGAGTGCGGCCAGGTCGGCCCGCTCGACGACGTCCCAGAACCGGGCGTCGGCCTCGCTGACGCCGGGGCCGCCCTGCGCCGCCCCGGCCGCGGCGACCGCGGCGGCGGGCTCGGGCCAGTGGCGCCGGGACTGGAAGGGGTAGGTGGGCAGGTCGACGCAGCGGGCGCCGGTGCCGGCGTAGTAGGCCGTCCAGTCGAGGGCGGCGCCGTGGACGTGGGCCGTGCCGAGGGCGGTGACGACGGTCTCGGGCTCGGGGCGGCCCGTGCGCAGGACGGGTGCGAACACGGCGTCCTCGGTGACGCAGTCCTGGGCGAGGGCGGACAGCACCCCGTCGGGGCCGAGTTCGAGGTACGTGGTGACGCCGGCGGCCTCCAGGGCGCGGATGCCGTCGAGGAAGCGGACGGCCTCGCGGACGTGCCGCACCCAGAAGTCGGCGGAGGCCATCTCGTCGGTGACGAGGGCGCCCGTCAGGTTGGACACGACCGGGATGCGCGGGGCGGCGTACGTCAGCTCCTCGGCGACCTTGCGGAAGTCGTCGAGCATGCCGTCCATGTGCGGCGAGTGGAAGGCGTGGCTGACGGTGAGCCGCTTGGTCTTACGGTCCGGGAACGACCCGGCCACGGCGGCCACGGCGTCCTCGTCGCCCGCGACCACGACCGACTGCGGGCCGTTGACCGCGGCGATGCCCACGCCCTCCGTGAGGAGCGGCGTGACCTCGTCCTCCGAGGCCTGGACGGCGATCATCACGCCGCCCGCCGGGAGGGCCTGCATCAGCCGGCCGCGGGCCGCGACCAGGGTGCACGCGTCGTCCAGGGACAGGACCCCGGCGACGTGCGCGGCGGCGATCTCACCGATCGAGTGCCCGGACAGGTAGTCGGGGCGCAGACCCCGGCTCTCCAGCAGCCGGAACAGCGCCACCTCGACGGCGAACAGGGCGGGCTGGGTGTACTCCGTCCGGTCCAGCAGGGCCGCGTCGGACCCGAACAGCACGTCCTTCAGCGGCAGTTCGAGGTGGGCGCCGAGCCGCTCGCACACCGCGTCGAGCGCGTCCGCGAACGCTGGCTGGGTGTCGTACAGTTCGCGGCCCATGCCGAGGCGCTGGCTGCCCTGCCCGGTGAAGAGGAAGGCCAGCCGGCCGCCGGAGGCCGTCCCGCGGGTCAGCCCCGGGGTCTGCTCGTCTGCCGCGACGGCCGCGAGGGCGCCCAGCAGGTCCGCGCGGTCGGCGGCGGTGAACGCCGCCCGGTGTTCGAGGCCCGCCCGGCCGGTGGCCAGGGAGTACGCCAGGTCCAGGAGACCGGAGCCGTCCTGGTCGCCGGCGCCGGTGAGGGCTTCGGCCGCGGGCAGCAGTCGGGTGGCCTGGGCGCGGAGCGCCTGCGGGTTCTTGGCCGACAGGACGTACGGGAGCGGTCCGGCGGACGGGGCGGTCGGGGCCGGCGCGGGCCGGTCCGCGGACTGCGGGGCCAGGGCCGGTGCCGGTGCCGGTGCCGGTGCCTGCTCGATGATGGTGTGGGCGTTGGTGCCGCTGATGCCGAACGAGGACACCGCGGCGCGCCGCGGCCGGCTGGTCTCGGGCCAGGCCGTGGTCTCGGTCAGCAGGGCGACGTCGCCCGCGGTCCAGTCGACGTGCGGGGTGGGCTCGTCCACGTGCAGGGTCTGCGGAAGCACCCCGTGACGCATCGCCATGACCATCTTGATGACGCCCGCCACACCGGCCGCGGCCTGCGTGTGACCGATGTTCGACTTGATCGACCCGAGCAGCAGCGGCCGGTCGGCCGGACGGTCCTGCCCGTACGTGGCCAGCAGCGCCTGCGCCTCGATCGGGTCACCCAGCCGGGTGCCCGTACCGTGCGCCTCGACCGCGTCGACCTCGGCGGCCGACAGGCCGGCACTCGCCAGCGCGGCACGGATCACCCGCTGCTGCGACGGCCCGTTCGGAGCGGTCAGACCATTGCTCGCACCGTCCTGGTTCACGGCCGAACCACGGACCACGGCCAGCACCGGGTGCCCGTTGCGCCGGGCGTCCGACAGCCGCTCCACGAGCAGCATGCCGACGCCCTCGCCCCAGCCGGTACCGTCCGCACCCGCCGCGAAGGCCTTGCAGCGGCCGTCGGGGGCTAGTCCGCCCTGGTGGCTGAACTCGCTGAACGTGCCGGGCGTCGACATGACCGTCACGCCGCCGGCGAGCGCCAGGCTGCATTCGCCGGCGCGCAGCGCCTGGATGGCCCAGTGCAGGGCGACCAGGGAGGAGGAGCAGGCGGTGTCGACGGTGACGGCCGGGCCCTCCAGGCCCAGGGCGTAGGCGACGCGGCCGGACATGATGCTGCCCGCGTTGCCGGTCATCACGTGGCCGAGGACGCCGTCCACGTCGGCGGACCGCTCCAGTTGGGCGTCGTAGCCGGTGTAGGAGGCGCCGACGAACACGCCGGCCCGGCTGCCGCGCAGCGACGACGGGTCGATGCCCGCCCGTTCGACGGTCTCCCAGGAGGCTTCCAGCAGCAGGCGCTGCTGCGGGTCCATGGCGAGGGCCTCGCGCGGGGAGATCCCGAAGAAGTCGGCGTCGAAGGAGTCGGCGTCGTAGAGGAACCCGCCCTGGAAGGCCCGGCCGTGGCCGGCCTCGGCGGCGTGCAGCTCGGCGGTGTCCCAGCCGCGGTTGCCGGGGAGTCCGGCGATGGCGTCGCCGCCGGTCTCGACGAGCCGCCACAGCTCCTCGGGGGTGCGGACGCCTCCGGGGTAGCGGCAGCTCATGGCGACGATCGCGACGGGGTCGTCGGCGCCGGCCGCCGGGGCCGTGCCGGGTGCCGTGTTCCGGTCGAACGCAGCCTCCTCGCCCAGGAGTTCGGCGCGCACGTGGTGGGCGAGCGCCGTGGGCGTCGGGTAGTCGAAGACGAGCGTGCTGGCCAGGCGCAGGCCGGTGGCCGCGCCGAGCCGGTTGCGGAGCTCGACGGCGGTCAGCGAGTCGAAGCCGAGGTCCTTGAACGCCTTGGCGGCCTCGATCTGGTCGGCCGAGGCGTGGCCGAGGACGGAGGCCACCTGGGACCGTACGAGGTCGAGCAGGACGCGGTCCTGTTCGGGGCGCGTGAGGCCGGTGAGCCGTTCGGCGAGCGGGGTGCCGCCGTCGGTCCGGGTGCGCGCGGTACGGCGTCCCGCCGGGCCGAGGAGCTCGCGGAACACGGGGGCGACCGGGCCGGGCGCGGCGGCGTCGCGGAGGGCCGCCGGGTCGAGGCGGGCCGGGACGAGGGCGGGCCGGCCGGAGGCCAGGGCGGCGTCGAGCAGGGCCATGCCGTCGGCGGCCGTGAGGGCGCCCATGCCCTGCTGCTCCATGCGGCGCAGGTGGGCCTCGTCGAGTCCGCCGGTCATGCCGCTGGCGTCGGCCCACAGGCCCCAGGCCAGGGCGGTGGCGGGCAGGCCCTGGTGGTGGCGGTGCTCGGCGAGGGCGTCCAGGAGGACGTTGGCGCAGGCGTAGTTGGCCTGGCCGGCGCTGCCGAGGGTGCCGGCGACGGCGGAGTAGAGGACGAACGCGGTGACCGGCAGGTCGCGGGTCAGCTCGTGCAGGTGGAGGGCCGCGACGGCCTTCGGCTGCAGCACCGTGTCCAGGCGGTCGGGGGTGAGGGAGCCGATCACGCCGTCGTCGAGGACGCCCGCCGTGTGGACCACGGTGGTGAGGGGGTGTGCGGCGGGGATCGCGGACAGGACGGCGGCCAGGGCGTCGCGGTCGGCGGCGTCGCAGGCGGCCCAGGTGACCTCGGCCCCCAGCGCGGCGAGTTCCGCGGTGCGTTCGGCGGCGCCGGGCGCGTCGGCGCCGCGGCGGCTGAGCAGCAGGAGCCGGCGCACGCCGTGGGCGGTGACGAGGTGACGGGCGACGATCCCGGCGAGGGTGCCGGAGCCGCCGGTGATCAGGGCGGTGCCGTCCGGGTCGACGGGGGGACCGCCGGCCGGGCCGGTCGGGCGGGTGCGGCGCAGCCGCGGGACGTGGACGGCGCCGTCGCGGAGCATCAGCTCCGGCTCGCCGGAGGCGAGGGCGGCGGCGAGGGCGGCGGCGAGGGCGGCCGCTGCGGCCGGGTCGGCGGGGTCGGCGGGGTCGGTGGGCTCGGGTACGTCGGCGAGGACGAAGCGGCCGGGGTTCTCGGTCTCCGCGGAGCGCAGCAGACCGCGGACGGCGGCGTGCGGGAGGTCCTCGACGGCCGCGCCGGGGCCGGCGACCGTGGCGCTGGTCAGGACGACCAGGCGGGAGGCCGCGAACCGGTCGTCGGCGAGCCAGGTGTGTACCAGGGCGAGCGCCCGGTGCGTGGCCCCGCGCAGGGCGTCCGGTCCGGTCCCGGCGGTCTCCCGGGGGAAAGGGGCCAGGACGTACGCCGGTACGGGGGCCCCGGCGTCGACGGCCGCGCCCAGCTCCGCCAGGTCGGCGTGGCGGGGGGCCGGGCCGAAGCCGACGGGGCCGAGGACGGCCCAGCCGCCGGCCGGCCCGTCCCCCGCACCGGTGGCGGTCGCCAGGGGCAGCGGCGTCCAGTCGAGCTGGAACAGTGCCTCGCGCACGACGGCCGGTACGGGCTGCGCGGGGCCGGCGGCTTCGGCGGCCGGGTACGGCTGCGGGGTCAGGCGGCCGATGGTGGCCACCGGGTCGCCGTGGTCGTCGGCGAGGTCGAGGGCGAACGCCGGGGCGGCGGAGCCGTCGGCTGCCGGTCGGACGTGGACGCGCAGGGCGCCGGCGCCGACCGCGTGCAGGGTCACGTCGGACCACGCGCTGCCGGGTCCGGTGCCCGCGCCGCGGCCGTCGGTGTCGGCGCCGTCGGCTGCGAGGGCGATCGCGGCGTGCGCGGCGGCGTCCAGCAGCACCGGGTGCAGGCCGAACGCGGAGGCCTCCGGCCCGCCTTCGGGCAGGCGCACCTGCGCGAAGTACGCGCCGTCCAGGTGCCAGGCCGCTTCCACGGCCCGGAACAGCGGGCCGCGCCGCGGACCGGCGTCCGTGTCCTCGGCGTCGTTCGCGACGTCGGCGCCGTCCACGCCCTCGGCGCCGTACAGGGGGCCGAGGTCGAGGGGTTCGGCGCCGGCGGGCGGCCACGCGGTGGCACCGGAGGGAGCGGGGGACGTCGCCTCCGGCGCGGCGGCGGGGGCGAGGACGCCCCGGGCGTGGCGGGTCCAGCCGCCGTCCTCGCCGAGGTCGCCGTCGCCGTTCTCCGGTCGGCCGGAGACGGTGAAGGCGCGGCGGCCCTGCGCGTCGGCGTCCTCGACGAGCACCTGGACCCGTACGCCGGAGCCGTCGGCGGGCAGTGCGAGCGGGGTGTCGAGCAGCAGCTCCGCGAGGTGGTCGCAGCCGGCCTGGTCGCCGGCGCGTACGGCGAGTTCGACGAACGCGGCGGCCGGCAGCACGGCCGCACCGGCGAGGGTGTGGTCGGCGAGCCAGGGCTGGGTGCGCAGGGACAGCCGGCCGGTGCAGAGCACGCTGTCGGAGCCGGCGAGGGTGACGGCGGCGGCGAGCAGCGGGTGGGCGGCGGGGTCGAGGCCGGCCACGCTCACGTCGCCGGTCGTGCCGGCGCCGGGTTCCAGCCAGTAGCGCTCGTGCTGGAAGGCGTAGGTGGGCAGGTCGGTGTGTCGGGCGCCGGTGCCGGCGAAGAACGCCGTCCAGTCGACGGTGGCGCCGTGGGCGTGGGCGCGGGCGAGGGCTTCGAGGGCCGTCTCGGGCTCGGGCCGTCCGGCGCGCAGCGCGGGGAGGAAGGCGGCGCCGTCGCCGGTGACGCACTCCTGGGCGAGCGCGGACAGCACCCCGTCGGGGCCGAGTTCGACGTACGTGGTGACTCCGGCGGCCTCCAGGGCGCGGACGGCGTCGAGGAAGCGGACCGCCTCGCGGACGTGCCGCACCCAGAACCCGGCCGAGGCCATCTCGTCGGTGACGGGGGCACCGGTCAGGCAGGACACGACCGGGACCTGCGGGGCGTGGTACGTGATCCCCTCGGCCACCTGCCGGAAGGCGTCGAGCATGCCGTCCATGTGCGGCGAGTGGAAGGCGTGGCTGACGGTGAGCCGCTTGGTCTTGCGGCCCTGCGCCTCGAAGTGCGCGGCGACGGCGGCCGCCGCATCCTCGTCACCGGCGACCACGACGGCCTGCGGGCCGTTGACCGCGGCGACGGACACCCGGTCGGCACCGGTCAGCAGCGGCAGGACCTCGTCCTCCGAAGCCTGTACGGCGATCATGGCGCCGCCGGCGGGCAGGGCCTGCATCAGCCGGCCGCGGGCGGCGACCAGCGTGCACGCGTCGTCCAGCGAGAGGACCCCGGCCACGTGGGCGGCGGCGATCTCGCCGACGGAGTGCCCGGCGACCGCGTCCGGCCGCAGGCCCCGGCTCTCCATGAGGCGGAACAGCGCGACCTCGACGGCGAACAGGGCCGGCTGGGTGTACGCGGTCCGGTCGAGGAAGTCCGCGTCCGTTCCGAACAGGACGTCCTTCAGCGGCAGTTCGAGGAGCGGGTCGAGGCGGCCGCACACCGCGTCGAAGGCGTCCGCGAACTCGGTGTGCGCGTCGTACAGTTCGCGGCCCGCGCCGAGGCGCTGGCTGCCCTGCCCGGTGAACAGGAACGCGGTCTTGCCCTCGACGGCGGTGTCCGTGACCAGTCCTGCGGCGTCCTCGCCGGCGGCGAGGGCGGCGAGGGCGGTGTCGAGGTCGCCGTCCGTGCGGCCGAGGAGGACCGCCCGGTGCTCCAGGGCGGTGCGGGTGGTGGCGAGGGCGTACCCGAGGTCGAGGGCCGAGGTGTGGGCCGCGGCCCGGGTCCGGGCGGCGATCAGCCGGGCGGCCTGGGCGCGCAGCGCGGCGGCGCTGCGGCCCGACAGCGTCCAGGGCAGCACGGCGGGCCGGGCCGGGGCGGGGGCGGGCTGCTGCTCCTCGCCCGACGGCTCCTCCTCGGGGGCCTGCTCGATGACGGTGTGCGCGTTGGTGCCGCTGACGCCGAAGGCGGAGACGGCCGCGCGGCGCGGGGCCCCGGTCTCGGGCCAGGCCGTGGGCTCGGTGAGGAGCGACACCTCGCCGGCCGACCAGTCGACGTCGGGGGTGGGCTCGTCGACGTGGAGGGTCTGCGGGAGGACGCCGTGGCGCATGGCCATGACCATCTTGATGATGCCGGCGACACCGGCGGCGGCCTGGGTGTGCCCGAGGTTCGACTTGAGGGAGCCGAGGCGCAGCGGCCGGCCGGCGGGCCGGTCCTGGCCGTACGTGGCCAGCAGTGCCTGGGCCTCGATGGGGTCGCCGAGCCGGGTGCCCGTGCCGTGGGCCTCGACCGCGTCGACCTCGGCGGCGGACAGGCGGGCGTTCTCCAGCGCCTGGCGGATGACGCGCTGCTGGGACGGGCCGTTGGGGGCGGTGAGGCCGTTGCTGGCGCCGTCCTGGTTGACGGCGGAGCCGCGGACGACGGCGAGCACGGGGTGCCCGTTGCGGCGGGCGTCAGAGAGCCGCTCCACCAGCAGCACGCCGACGCCCTCGGACCAGCCGGTGCCGTCGGCGGCCGCGGCGAAGGACTTGCAGCGGCCGTCGGCGGCGAGGCCGCGCTGTCGGCTGAACTCGACGAACACGTCGGGGCTGGGCATCACGCACACGCCGCCGACCAGGGCGAGCGAGCAGTCGCGGCCGCGCAGGGCCTGGGTGGCCAGGTGCAGGGCGACGAGGGAGGAGGAGCAGGCCGTGTCGATGGTGGCGGCGGGGCCCTCCAGGCCGAGGACGTAGCTGACCCGGCCGGACAGCACGCTGGTGGCGCCACCGGTCAGGAGCAGTCCTTCGAGGCCCTCCGGGACCTCCCTGAGGTCGGCGCCGTACCCCATGGCGCCCGCACCGATGTAGACGCCGGTGCGGCTGCCGCGCACGGACGCCGGGTCGATTCCGGCGCGCTCGAACACCTCCCAGGAGGTTTCGAGGATCTGGCGCTGCTGCGGGTCCATGGCGAGGGCCTCGCGCGGCGATATGCCGAAGAATCCGGGGTCGAACACGGTGGCGTCGTCGAGGAACCCGCCGCCGGTGTTGTAGAAGGTGCCCTTGCGGTCGGGGTCGGGGTCGGCGAGGGACGCGATGTCCCAGCCGCGGTCGTCGGGGAATCCGGTGATGGCGTCACCGCCCTCGGACACCAGCCGCCACAGGTCCTCGGGGGACCGTACGCCCCCGGGGAAGCGGCAGCTCATCGCGACGATGGCGATGGGCTCGTGGGCGTCCTGCTCGACCTCCTGGAGGCGGCGGCGGGCCCGCCGGAGCTCCGTGGTCATCCACTTCAGGTTTTCGAGAAGCTTTTCTTCGTTCGCGCCGGCCACTGGAACGTCACCTCCTGGAGAAATGCGGAATGCATGCGGGATCGGGGTGGGGCATCGGATCGGGCATCAAAGGTCAGGATTTTCCGAATTCGTTGTTGATGATGTCGAAGAGGTCCTCGGCGGACGCCGATTCGATGGCTGTTTCCTCGTCCTCCAGGGCGGCCTGGGCGGCCCGTTCGGTCCTGTTCCAGTTGGCCAGGAGCGCTTCGAGCCGGGCCGTGACGCGGGCGCGTTCGGCGGCGTCGTCCGCGGGGACCGAGGCGAGGGCGAACTCCAGCTTGTCGATCTCCGCGAGCGCCGGCAGGGCGGGCGCCGTGTCCTCGCCGAGGAGTTCGGCGCGGACGTGCGCTGCCAGGGCGGCGGGGGTGGGGTGGTCGAAGACGAGGCTGGCGGGCAGCCGCAGTCCGGTGGCGGAGCCGAGGCGGGTGCGCAGCTCGACCGCGGTGAGGGAGTCGAAGCCGAGGTCCTTGAAGGCGCGGCCCGCCTCGACCGCGGCGGCCCCGCCGTGCCCGAGGACCGCGGCGACGTGCGTGCGGACCAGGCCGAGCAGGATCCGTTCGGCCTCGTCGGCGCTCGTGCCGCGCAGTTCGGCGGCCAGCCGGTCCGCGTCCCCCGCAGCTCCGTCGCCGGCGCCGGATGCGCCGGTGTGCTGCTCCGCGTCGAGGACGCGGCGCACCTCGGGGAGGTCGGCGATCAGCGGGCGCGGCCGGGACGCCGTGAACGCGGGGACGAACAGGTCCCAGTCGACGTCGGCGACGGTGACGGTCGTGTCGCCCGCGTCGAGCGCCTGCCGGAGCGCGGCGACGGCCCGTTCGGGCGCCATCACCGGCAGACCGCGGCGGCGCAGCTGCTCGGCCGCCTCGTCGTCACCGACGAGACCGCCCTCGCCCCACGGACCCCAGGCCACGGCGGTGGCCGCCAGTCCGCGGTCGCGGCGCTGCTGCGCCAGGGCGTCGAGGTGGGCGTTGGCCGCCGCGTAGGCGGCCTGCCCGCCGCTGCCCCAGATGCCGGCGATGGAGGAGAAGAGGACGAAGGCGTCCAGCTCCGTGTCGCCGAGCAGTTCGTCGAGGAGTTCGGCGCCGGCGACCTTGGCGGCGAGGACCGCGGCGGTCTCCTCCGGTCCGGTCTCGGCGAGCGGCGCGAGCTGGCCGACGCCCGCCGTGTGGAAGACCGCGGTGAGGGCGGGGGTGCCGGTGTCGTCGCGGAGGGCGGCGAGCAGGTCGCCCACGGCCTGCCGGTCGGTCACGTCGCAGGCGACGGCCGTGGCCCGGGCGCCGAGCTGCGCCAGTTCCGCGACCAGTGCCTGGGCACCCGGCGCCTGCGGTCCGCGCCGGCCGGCCAGCACCAGGTGCTCGGCGCCGTGGGCGGCGAGCCAGCGGGCGACGTGCGCGCCGAGCGCGCCCGTGCCGCCGGTGATGAGGACGGTGCCGCGGGCCCGCCAGGGCGCACGGTCCGCGCCGTCCGCGGCGGGGGCGGCGGCGTGGCCGATGCGGCGGGCGAGGAGCCCGGCGGAGCGTACGGCGATCTGGTCCTCGTAGCCGTGCCCGTACGCCTGCCCGTTCCCGGCGCCGCCGCCGAGGACGGCGAGCAGCCGGTCGAGCGCACGTCCGTCGACCCGGCCGGGCAGGTCCACGAGGCCGCCCCAGCGCTCGGGGTGCTCCAGGGCGACCACGCGGCCGAAGCCCCACAGTTCGGCCTGTGCGGCGCTACGGACCCGGTCGGCGGGGCCGGTCGCCACGGCACCGGTGGTGACGCACCACAGGGGTGCGTCGACGCCGGCGTCTCCGAGGGCCTGGACCAGCGCCCCGGTGAGCAGCAGGCCGGCGGGCGCCGCGGGGTGCGCCCGGTGCGGTGCCTCGGCGGAGGCCAGCAGGGACAGCACGCCGTCGGCCCGGTTCCCGGCGAGCGCCGTGCGGATCCGGTCGGCGACGATCGCCCGGTCGGTCACGGCGAGGTCGAGGGCGACCTCCCGTACGTCCACGCCCCGGCCCCGCAGCGCGTCCCCGATCCCGGACGGGTCCACGGCTGCGGCCGCGGCCGCGGCGTCGCCGGCGGCGGTGACGAGCAGCCATGTCCCGGTGGGTCGGGCGGTCGCGTCCGGGTCGCCCAGCGGCTTCCAGGTCACCCCGTAGCGCCAGCCGTCGACGACCGACCGCTCGGCGCGCTGCCGCCGCCAGGCGGACAGGGCGGGCAGCAGGGCGCTCAGCGGCTGCTCGGCGTCGATGTCGATGTCGAGGGTGGCGGTGAGGGCGGTGAGGTCGGCGTTGTCGACGGCCTCCCAGAAGGCCGCGTCCACCGCACCGCCGGCCGCGGCCGCGGGCGTCGCCGCCGAGGTGCGGGGGGCCTCCTCCAACCAGTACCGCCGGCGCTGGAAGGCGTAGGTGGGCAGGTCGACGCGGCGGGCTCCGGTGCCGGAGAAGTGCGCCGACCAGTCGACGGCCACGCCCTGGACGTGCGCCCGGGCGAGCGCCGTGACCAGGGTCCCGGTCTCGTCGCGGCCCTTGCGGAGCACGGGCACGAAGACGGCCTGCTCGGTGACGCAGTCCTCGGCGAGCGCTGACAGGGTGCCGTCGGGACCGAGTTCGACGTACGTGGTGACGCCCGCGGCTTCGAGGGCGCGGACGCCGTCGAGGAAGCGGACCGCGTCGCGGACGTGCCGGACCCAGAACTCGGCCGAGGCCACCTCGTCGGTGACGAGGGAGCCGGTCAGGCAGGACACGACCGGGATCCGCGGGGCGGCGAGGGACAGGCCCTCGACCACCTGGCGGAAGTCGTCGAGCATGCCGTCCATGTGCGGCGAGTGGAAGGCGTGGCTGACGGAGAGCCGCTTGGTCTTGCGGCCCTGGCCCTCGAAGGCTTCCGCGATGGCGGCCGCGGCGTCCTCGTCCCCGGCGATGACGACCGACTGCGGGCCGTTGACCGCGGCGATGGACACCCGGTCGGCGTCGGTCAGCAGCGGCAGGACCTCGTCCTCCGACGCCTGCAGCGCGATCATCACACCGCCGGCGGGGAGGGCCTGCATCAGCCGGCCGCGGGCCGCGACCAGGGTGCAGGCGTCGTCCAGCGACAGCACGCCCGCGACGTGCGCGGCGGCGATCTCACCGATCGAGTGCCCGGCAAGGAAGTCGGGCCGTATGCCCCAGCTCTCGACGAGGCGGAACAGGGCCACCTCGATCGCGAACAGCGCGGGCTGCGTGTACTCCGTCCGGTCCAGCGCGGCGGCGTCGGAACCGAAGAGGACGTCCTTCAGGGGCAGTTCGAGGTGGGCGTCCATGCGGGCGCAGACCGCGTCGAGCGCGTCCGCGAACGCCGGCTGGGCGTCGTACAGCTCACGCCCCATACCGAGGCGCTGGCTGCCCTGCCCGGTGAACAGGAACGCCGAGGCGCCTGCGGACACCCGTCCGCGTACGAGCCCGGCCGCCGGCTCACCGGCCGCCAGGGCCTTCAGGGCGGCCAGGAACTCCTCGCGCTCCCCCGCGACGACGACGGCCCGGCGGTCGAGTGCCGACCGGGAGGTGGCCAGGGAGTAGGCCACGTCCGCGGGTTCGAGCGTCTCGTCCGCGGCGATCCGCGCCGCCAGCCGCTCGGCCTGCACCTGCAGGGCGGCGTCGGACTTCGCGGACAGCACCCACGGCAGGGCGCCGGGCCGCTGCTGCGGGAGCACGGCCGGCGTGGCGCCGTCGGCCGCCGGAGCCTGCTCGATGATCGTGTGGGCGTTGGTGCCGCTGAAACCGAACGAGGAGATACCGGCCCGGCGTGGGCGGCCGGTCTCCGGCCACACCCGCTGCTCGGTCAGCAGGGCGATCTCCCCCGCCTCCCAGGCGACGTGCGGGGTGGGCTCGTCCACGTGCAGCGTCTGCGGAAGCACCCCGTGCTGCATGGCCAGCACCATCTTCATGACGCCGGCGACACCGGCCGCGGCCTGCGTGTGACCGATGTTCGACTTGATCGAGCCGAGGTGGAGCGGCTGGTCGGCCGGGCGGGCCTGGCCGTACGTGGCCAGCAGGGCCTGGGCTTCGATCGGGTCGCCCAGCGTCGTGCCGGTGCCGTGCGCCTCGACCGCGTCGACCTCGGCGGGCGACAGCCCGGCGTTCGCGAGGGCGGCGCGGATGACGCGCTGCTGGGAGGGGCCGTTGGGGGCGGTGAGGCCGTTGCTGGCTCCGTCCTGGTTGATCGCCGAGCCGCGGACCACCGCCAACACGGGGTGACCGTTGCGCCGGGCGTCGGACAGCCGCTCGACAAGCAGCATGCCCACGCCTTCACCCCAGCCGGTGCCGTCGGCGCTCGCGGCGAAGGCCTTGATGCGGCCGTCGGCGGCGAGGCCGCGCTGGCGGCTGAAGTCGATGTAGGCACCCGGCGACGACATCACGGTCACGCCACCGGCCAGGGCCAGCGAGCACTCGCCGCTGCGCAGGGCCTGGATCGCCCAGTGCAGCGCCACCAGCGAGGCCGAGCAGGCGGTGTCGACAGTGACGGCCGGGCCTTCCAGCCCGAAGGCGTAGGAGAGTCGGCCGGAGACGACGCTGGCTGCGTTGCCGGTGCCGAGGAAGCCCTCGATGCCGTCCGGTACGGAGTCGAGCATGGTCCCGTAGTCCTGGCCGTTGGTGCCGACGAACACGCCGGCCTGGCTGCCGCGGACGCTGGTCGGGTCGATACCGGCCCGCTCGAACGCCTCCCACGTCGTCTCCAGCAGCAGACGCTGCTGCGGGTCCATGGCCAGGGCCTCACGCGGCGAGATACCGAAGAAGTCGGCGTCGAAGTCCGCGACGTCGTAGAGGAAGCCGCCCTCACGGGCATAGAACGTGCCCTGCTGGTCCGGGTCCGGGCTGTACAGCCGCTCCAGGTCCCAGCCACGGTCGGC
>NZ_JBVHVT010000086.1:30284-38156 GCF_055564695.1 Streptomyces sp. NPDC029014 | reverse complement strand
CAACCTTCTTCCGGGTGGTGCGCGAGAGAGAAAGAGGGGGAAGTGGGAGGGGGGGGGGGAGGAACAGGGCTGGGCGGAGGCACTCCCCCCCCCCCCCCCGCCCCGCCCCCCCCCCCCCCCCCCGCAACTGCCGGCCGTCGGTGTGGACGAGCACCCCGGGTGCGAAGGGCCGCAGGACCAGACCGGCCAGGCCGGGGGTCCGGTCGAGCTCCGTGTACGAGGTGTTGAGGAGCTGGCCGACCCGGTCGAGCCGGAAGCCGTCGGTCTGCTCGGTGGCCATCCGGCCGCCGGGGTCCTCTGCCGCCTCCAGGACGGTGACGGTGACCCCTGCCGCGATCAGGTGCTGTGCCGCCGCGAGTCCTGAGACCCCGGCTCCTACGATGACGACGTCCGCATGCTGTGCGGTGCGGTGCGAGCTGCTGAGCACGTGCCCCTCCCCGAGGTCGGCGCGGCTGTGTGGGGATCCTCCTTCCCCCAACGAGCTTCGGGGGAACCCCCGTTGGGTGCGGTATTGCGGTCGGATCCGGTCGCATTGCGGTCGCATCCGGGTCACGAACGGTCGCACGGGGTCCGGCCGCGGGCGGTGGGCCGGGGCGCCGGGAGGGGTCAGGGCTCGGAGCGGGAGAGGGCGGCGCGGAGTGCGTCTTCGATGTGCGGGTGACGGAAGGTGAAGCCCGACTCCAACAACCGGGAGGGCCGGGCCCGCTGACTGCCCAGCACGTCCTGGGAGAGCTCCCCGAGGACGAGCCGCAGCACCGGCGCCGGCACCGCCAGCAGCGTCGGGCGGTGCAGGACGCGGCCCATCGCGGCGGTGACCTCGCGGTTGGTCGGCGGTTCGGGGGCGGTCAGATTGACCGGGCCGGACAGCTGCGGGTTGATGACGAGGTGCCGCAGGGCCGCGATCTCGTCGTAGAGGGAGATGAACGGCCAGAACTGGCGGCCGTCGCCCAGCCTCCCGCCGATCCCGGCCCGGAAGACCGGGAACATCCGCCCCCACGCACCGCCCTTGCCGGAGACCACCAGTCCGGTACGGGCGAGCACCGTCCGCACCCCGGCCTCCCGGGCCGGGGCGGCGGCCGCCTCCCACTCCACGCACACCTCCGGCAGGAACCCGCGGCCCGCCGGGGCCGTCTCGTCGACGGTGCGGTCGCCGGCGTCGCCGTAGTAGCCGACGGCGGAGCCGCTGACGAACACCCCCGGCGGCTCGTCCATCGCGGCCACCGCCCGCGCCACCGCGGCGGTGCCGTCCACCCGGCTGTCCCGGATCTCCTTCTTGTACGCCGCCGTCCAGCGGTGGTCGCCGATCCCCGCCCCGGCCAGGTGGACCACGGCCGCGCAGCCGGCGAGCCCGGCCGGATCGACGTACCCGCGGCGGGGGTCCCACCTCGCCTCGTCGGGCGCGGCCGGCTCCCGCCGCACGAAGCGGACCACGTCGTGACCGTCGGCCCGCAGGGACCGTACGAGGGCGCTGCCGATGAGACCGGTCGACCCGGTGACCGCGATACGCATGACGCCCATGATGCCGGTGCGAAGGCCCCGGACGGTGGGGAACCGCCCGGCGGGACCGGTCAGGTCTCAGAGCTCAGGTCTCAGGCCTCAGGCCTCAGGTCTCAGGCCTCAGGCCTCAGGTCTCAGGCCGTGCCGATCCAGGTGCCCACCGAGTACGTGACCGCCATCGCCAGGGCACCGCCCGTCACGTTGCGCAGCACCGCGCGCCCGGCCGGGGCCCCGCCCAGCCGGGCACTGGTCACCCCGCACAGCACCAGCGCCGCCACCACTGCCGCCACCGTGACCGGGACCCGCTGCGACGGCCCCGGCAGCAGGATCGCCAGCAGCGGCAGCAGGGCCCCCACCGTGAACGCGGCCAGGCTGGCGAACGCCGCATGCCAGGGATTGGCCAGTTCGTCCGGGTTGATACCGAGCTCCACCCGGGCGTGGGCCCGCAACGCGTCCCGCGCCGTCAGCTGCTCCGCCGCCTCCCGGGCCACCTCGGCGCTCAGACCGCGGGCGGCCAGCAGCTGCGTCAGCTCGTCGAGCTCCGCCTCCGGCTCCTGCACCAGCTCCCGGCGCTCCTGGTCCAGCGCCGCCCGCTCGGAGTCCCGCTGCGAGCTGACCGACACGTACTCCCCCGCCGCCATCGACAACGCCCCCGCCAGCAGGCCGGCCACCCCCGCCGCCAGGATCTCCGGGCGCGAGGTCGTCGACCCGGCCACGCCCACCACCAGGCCGGCGGTGGAGATGATCCCGTCGTTCGCGCCGAGCACCCCGGCCCGCAGCCAGTTCAGCCGGGTGCTCATGCCCGCGCCGTGCGCCTGGTCACCGTGCGGGGGCGTCGGAGTCGTATCCGTCACGGGACCACTGTCCGTGCCGGGGCGCCCGGCGGCCACCCGGCGCATCGAGCGACGGACCGCCCGGGGTGCGCGGCCCGGACCCCCGTACCAGGGTGGAGGGGTGAGAGGGCTGAGACGCCGACGCCGCCAGGAGCCGGGCTGGCTGCGCGGGGCACCGCCGCCGCGCTGGGCCCGCCTCGCACCCGTGGTGGCGCTGGTGGTGCTGGTGCTCGCGCAGCGGCTCACCCCCGGCGACATCGAGCTGGGCTTCTTCCTGGCGGGCCTGCCCCCGGTGGCCGCGTTCGCGTACGGGGCCGCCGGCACCGCCGTCTTCGCCGGGCTGGTGCTGACGCTGCTCGGGCTGCCGTGGACCGGCATCGCGAACCCGCGCGGCACCGACCTGGCCACGGTGGCCGCCGTCGGGCTGCTCAGCGTCGTGATCGCCTGGGTCCGACGGCGGCGCGACACCCAGCTGGTCAACGTGCGCACCGTCGCGGAGGCCGCCCAGCTCGCCGTCCTGCCGCCGGTACCGGAACGGGTCGGCCCGGTGCGCTGCGCCGGCCTGTACCGGGCGGCGCAGCACGGCACCCTGGTCGGCGGCGACCTGTACGACGTACGGGCCGGGCCCTACGGGGTGCGGGCCCTGGTCGGGGACGTGCAGGGGCACGGTCTCGCCGCGGTCGGCACGGTCGCGGCGCTGCTCGGCGCCTTCCGCGAGGGGGTCCTGGACGACCCGGAGCTCACGGAGGTCGCGGCTCGGCTGGACCGCAGGCTGCAGGCGGACGCAGCAGCACCGGAGGCGGGCTCGGGGATGGGTTCGGGGCCGGGGACCGGGACCGGGGCCGGAGAGGGGAAGGGGAAGGGGAAGGGAACGGGAACGGGGAAGGGCTCAGGCTCAGGGTCGAGATCAGGCTCGTTGGGCGCGCTGGGCCTGATCGGGCCGGGGGCGGCCGGCTCGGCGGGGGCGCGGCTGGATCGGGCGGAGGCGCAGGGATCGGCGGGCTCGGCTGAGGCGCCGGGCTCCCCGGGGCCGCAGGGGTCACCGGGATCACAGAGGGCACCGGGCCCGCACGGGCCGCCGGGCTCACCGGACGCGTCGGGCTCATCGGACGCGTCGGGTTCATCGGACGCGTCGGGTTCATCGGACGCGTCGGGTTCATCGGACGCGTCGGGCAAGCCGGCCCTGGGCGGCTCGGCGGAGGCGGCGTTCGAGCTCGGGCATCCGGAGCTGTTCGCCACGGCCCTGCTCCTGGAGTTCCCGCCCGGCCTGGACCTCGTACGGATCGTGTCGTGCGGGCACCCGCCCGCGCTGCTGCTGCGCGGGCCCGGGGTGTCGGAGGTGGCCGTGGAGCCGGGTCCGCCGCTGGGGCTCGGGCTCACCGCCCCGGAGGACACCGCGGTGACGGGCGTCCCGCTGCTGCCCGGCGACCGGCTGCTCGCCTACACCGACGGGGTCACGGAGGCCCGCGACGGGTCGGGGTTCTTCTACCCCCTGGCCACCCGCGTCCCCGTCGTGGCGACCCCCGCGCCGGCGGACCCGGCCGGGCTGGTCGGCGCGCTGTGGCAGGACCTGGTGGACTTCACCGGGGGCGGACCCGGCGACGACGTGGCCCTGCTGGTCCTGTCGCTCGAACGGCGGTCGCAGCCGGACGGGCAGCCTCCCTAGATTCGCCGGGGCACGCACCGTACGTGACCGTTCCGCCCCCCGACCGCCGTGGGAAGCCGCCATGTCCATGCTGCTGATCCGAGGAACGTTCAAGGTGTCCGGCGGCGCCCGCCCGGACGGCGACACCCTCCCGTTCATCCCGGACGACGTGGCCGAATGGAAGCTCGTACCGGGCTGCCGGCAGATCCTGCCCGCCGCGGACGGCCGCGCCCCCGTACGGCTGGAGGCCGTCGACGCCCTGGAGACCCACTACGGCACCGGCGAGCAGGAGCGGCACCAGCCGCTCAAGTTCGCCCACCGTGCCGCGGACGAGCTGCTGACCTGGCTCGGCTTCACGCACGTCCAGCGCCACGACGACGAAACCGTCACGACCGTCCCCGAACAGGTCCCCGGCTACGTCCTCACCCGCGGCACCGACGTCCACGGCCGCTGCGTCGCCCTCGTCGGCCGCCGCGTCCCGCCTGCGTACAGCGGCTACTGGATCGACGTCGACGAGAAGCGGCTGCAGAAGACCGCCAACCACCACCTCGTGGCCTCCGGCCTCGCCTACCCCACCTTCTACACCGGCCTCCCCGGTTTCCTGCGCGACGCCCTCGCCGCCGCGGCCCAGGCGGCACGGGCGGCCACCACCCCCGAGAAGCGGGGGCTGTGGGCCGAGGACGTCACCCTCACCGGGGCGAAGATCACCGGCATGTCCTCCCTCACCGCGTACAACGGCGCGGTGATCCTCCCGAAGCTGTTCCGCCGCCTGAAGGACTACCTGGAGCTCAACCCGGCGGACCCGTCGCTGACCTGCTTCCCGGCCTTCCTGGCAGGGGCTGCGGACACCTACCGCATCCCGCAGCGGCCGAAGCCGATCACCGGGCTGCAACACATCGTGGAGATCAGCGACGGACACACGGTGCGGATGACGCACCACGCGGAGGAGATCGTCTTCGAGGAGAAGTGAGCGAGGAGGCGACACCGCTGCCGGGACGGCCGGTGGACCCTGCCGGAGTGGTCCGTTCCGGCAGGATCCGACGGGCGAGGGGGTCAGCGCGCGTCGGTCAGCTCGCGGGGGTCAGCCCGCGTTGCTCACGATGTACGCGCGCACCAGCCTGCACGTCGTGTTCGACGGCCGGTGGATCCCCGTCCGCACGGCCATCGTGCGGATCTTGCGGTTGGTGGCGCGCCGGGCGTCGTACGTGCCCGAGTCGAGCAGGGATATCGCCAGCCGCATCGCCTTCAGCCGGCGGTTGTGGCTCTCGTACCACTCCCGGGGGAGCCCCGCGGGCAGCGCCTTCTTCTTGACGGGCCGAAGCGTCTTGGCAGTGGCCATCTACAGCCTCCCAAACGGTAGTTGGCGTCCTGTCGTACTCCCTCGATTTTACCGGGGGGCACTGACAGAAGCCCCTGGCCAGACGGGCTCTGGCTAGGCTGGGCACCATGGAGATCTGGATCAATCCCGCCTGCTCGAAGTGCCGGAGCGCGCTGACGCTGCTCGACGCGGAAGGCGCCGAGTACACGGTGCGCCGCTACCTGGAGGACGTACCGTCCGAGGCCGAGATCCGCGCGGTACTGGACCGGCTCGGCCTGGAGCCCTGGGACATCACCCGCACCTCGGACCCCCTCGCGAAGGAGACCGGCGTACGCGACGTCCCGCGCGCGGAGACCGACGAGGCCAGGTCCCGCTGGATCGCCCACCTGGCCGCCCACCCGAAGCTCATCCAGCGCCCCATCATCACGGCCGACGACGGCACGGCCGTGGTCGCCCGCACGGACGAAGCCGTCCGCGAGGCCCTGTCGCGGCGCGGCTGAGGGGCAGGCCCGGGCGGCGGCTGGGCTGGCGGCGACAGAGCCGCCGGCCGGCCCGGCCGCCGGGCCGCTGGCCGGGTCGCCAGCCGGGTCGCCGGGCCGCTGGCCGGGTCGCCGGGACGCCGGCCGGGTCGCCGGCTGGTGTCAACGTCCGCGCGCGGGCCCCCGCTTACGCTCCCCCGTATGACGTCCGACGACACCGACACCGCCCCCGGCCCCGGCCCGGGCGGCGGCGCCGACCTGCATCTGGAGCTCCCTCCGCGCGGCGCCCGCCGCACCGCCCTCGCCCAGGCCCTCCGCGAAGCCGTCCGCAGCGGCCGGCTCGCGGGCGGGACCCGGCTGCCGCCCTACCGGGCCCTGGCCGCCGACCTCGGGCTGGCCCGCAACGCCGTCGCCGACGCGTACGCCGAACTCGTCGCCGAGGGCTGGTTCACCGCCCGGCAGGGCTCCGGCACCAGGGTCGCCGAGGGGGCGGCCACCGCCGCCGCACCGACCGCCCCGGCCGCGCCCGCCCCCGCGAGTCCCCGTCACGACCTGCTCCAGGGCAAGCCCGACCCCGCCGCCTTCCCCCGGGGCGCCTGGTCCACCAGCGCCCGGCGGGCCCTGGCCCAGGCCCCCACCGAGGCCTTCGGGCCGGGGGACCCGCAGGGACGGCCGGAGCTGCGGAGGGCGCTGGCTGCGTACCTGTCCCGGGCGCGGGGCGTGCGTACCGGCCCGGAGAACATCGTCGTCTGCTCCGGCTTCGCGAACGGCCTGCGCCTCCTCGCGTCGCTGCGGCCCCGCGACTGGGCCGTGGAGGAGTACGGGCTCCCCTTCCACCACGGCATCCTCGACGCCGCCGGGGTGCGCCCGCATCCCGTCCCGGTGGACGAGGACGGCGCGCGCACCGACCTCGTACCTGCGCGGGCCCGCACCCTGCTCCTCACCCCCGCCCACCAGTTCCCGACGGGCGCCCGGCTGCTGCCGGGGCGGCGGGCGGCGGCCGTGGAGTGGGCCCGCGCCACGGGCGGGCTGATCGTGGAGGACGACTACGACGGAGAGTTCCGCTACGACCGCAAGCCGGTCGGCGCCGTCCAGGGCCTGGGTCCCGGGCACGTGGTCTACGCAGGCTCCCTCAGCAAGTCCCTGTCCCCCGCGATCCGACTCGGCTGGCTGGTCCTACCGGACGACCTGGTCGGGCAGGTCCTCACGGCGAAGGGGCAACGGGAGTCCTGGGCCAGCGCCCTGGACCAGCTGGCGCTGGCCGACTTCATCGAATGCGGCGCGTACGACCGCCACATCCGGCGCATGCGCCAGCGCTACCGCGCCCGCCGCGACCGGCTCGCCGAAACCCTGGCCTCCCGCGTCCCGCAGGCCCCGGTGACCGGCATCTCGGCCGGGCTCCACGTGGTGGTCGACCTCCCGCCGGGGACGGAGGCCGCCGCCCTGGCGGCGGCCCGCGCCGCGGGCCTCTCCCTGGACGGCCTCTCCTCCTACCACCACCCGGCGGCCCCGACCCCGCCCCGCGAAGGCCTGGTGATCGGCTACGCCGCACCCCCGGAGGCGGCGTTCGGCAGAGCGGTGGAGGCGCTGGTGGGGGTGGTACGGGGGACGGTGGAGGGGTGAGGGGGCGGGGTCGGAGGGGGCGGCGGGGGAGGCCGGCCGGGAGCCGCGGTGAGCGGGATGCCCGCACCCGGGGTCGGCGGAGCATCCGGGGGCTTCCCGGCAGCCCATTGTCCTTCCGGTGCGGGCCGGCCCGTCAAGGGCGCTCCTTCGTCGCGTCGCTTCGCGATGTCGCTACGCTCCACCCCTGACAGACCGACCCACCCCGGAATGCCAAAGAGCTGCCGAGAAGCCCCCGAAGAATGGCCAGGGGGCACAAGAGGCAGAAGCGGCCCTCGCCAGAGCAGCAGGCCCCGGCTCCGCCTTGCGGCATCCCCCTTCCCCGGGAGCGCCAGTTCCCAGCCCTCGCCGGGCACGCGGGCACCAAAACCGGCTCCCCAAGCCCGCATCCGAGCCCCGCGGGGGCGGATGGGCACCCAACCAGCCAGAAATGTTGACGACAAGCCCATCCAGCCCCCGCCAACGCCCCAGATCGCTACG
>NZ_JBVHVT010000086.1:0-30189 GCF_055564695.1 Streptomyces sp. NPDC029014 | reverse complement strand
CTACGCGCTCCTCGCGTCTCGGCGACTGACCGCCGTCCGGGGCTGGTAGGCGCCCCAGATCGCTACGCGCTCCTCGCGTCTCGGCGACTGACCGCCGTCCGGGGCTGGTAGGCGCCCCAGATCGCTACGCGCTCCTCGCGTCTCGGCGACTGACCGCCGTCGGGGGCCGGTGGGCGCGAGCAGACCACGGCGTGCGGCGGCTAGCTCGGCGACTGGCGGCCGTAATGGGGGGCAAGCGCGGGCGGCATCTGCGCGCAGGGGTCTGTCCGGCGGCCGGCGGACCGTTCGGGGTGACGGTCGGCTGGAGAGGGGGCAGGTGTGGTTAGTGCGGTGGAGAGATGTCGATGATCAGGCCGGGTGTGGCGTAGTCGACGGGGCCGTTGAAGCGGGTTGCGGCGCGTGCCAGTGCCGCTTGCGGTGTGAGGGAACGGCCGACGTGCGTAACGATCAGGCGGCCCACTCGGGCCGCACTGGCGGTGTCACCTGCGTCTTCAGGCGTGTGGTGGCCCTCGACGGGTTCCGCGCTGTCCGCCTCGCACAGCAGCACGTCACAACCGTCGGCGAGAGCGTTCAGGCTGGCGCACGGCTCCGTGTCGCCGGAGTAGACGAGCGTCCCTCCCGCTGCCTCAGCGCGCAGGGCGAAGGCCGGGATGCCGTGTGCCACTTCCCGACTGGTGAGCCGAACGGACCCGACGGTCACTTCGTGACCGTCGTACAACTCAGTGACGTCAAATGCCGACTCGATCGGGCTGCGAACCGGCGTGTTGCTGAGGAACCCGGCGAGCCTGTCGGCGATACCGGGCGGCCCGTAGAGGGGAATCGGCGCGTCGAGTCGGATGTCCGCGTACAGGGCCCCGTAATAAGCGGTGAGCAGATCGGCGCTGTGGTCTGCGTGCAGATGCGAGATCCACACGGCGTCCAGCTCGTCCAGTCCGCAGTACCGCTGCAGTGGACCGAGCGTCCCACTGCCGGCGTCCACCCACACACGCGTGCTCCCACTGGAGAGCAGGTACCCCGAGCACGGATTGTCCGCACTGGCATACGGCGTCGCAGACCCAAGAACCGTCAGTCGCAGCAACTCTTCCATCACCCCGTGAGCCTACAAATCCCCCACTCAACAACCCAGTTACGCCACCCCCGCTACCAGCCCCCGACGGCCGCCAGTCGCCGAGACGCGAGGAGCGCGTAGCGGTCTGGGGCGCCCACCGGCCCCTGACGGCGGTCAGCCGCCGAGAAGACAGGAGCGCGTAGCGATCTGGGGCGTTTGCGGGGGCTGGATGGGCTTGTCGTCACCATTTCTGGCTGGTTGGGCGCCTACTGGCGCCGCGGGGCCTGGATACCGGTTTTGGGGAGGCGCTTTTGGTGCTCGCGTGCCCGGCGGGGGTCGGGAGCTGGCGGTCCCGGGTGCCTGGGATGCCGCGGGGCGGAGCCGGGGGCGGGCTGCTCTGGCGAGGGCCGTGTGTGGAATGGTCCCCCTGGCCATCCTTCGGGGGCTTCCCGGCAGCTCTTTGGCATTCCGGGGTGGACCGGTCTGTCAGGGGTGGAGCGTAGCGACATCGCGAAGCGACGCGACGAAGGAGCGCCCTTGACGGGCCGGCCCGCACCGGAAGGACAATGGGCTGCCGGGAAGCCCCCGGATGCTCCGCCGACCCCGGGTGCGGGCATCCCGCTCACCGCGGCTCCCGGCCGGCCTCCCCCGCCTCCCCCGCTCCCTCCCCTTCCCCCGTCCTCATCTCCTCCTCACGCGCCGACCCCGTAGGCTGCATTCCCGACAGAAGGGACATTGCGCAGCAAACGGACGGAGCCGTCTTGACCGCCCCCCACCGCGACCATTTCGACCGCCACGACCACCACACCCATCCCGTCATGCCTTACACCCCTCATAACCCTCACAACCCCCACCGCTCCCATCCCGCCTCTAACGCCTCTAACGCCCCCGCCCCCTCCCTCCCCGCCACCCCACCCGCTCCCCGACTCCCCCACACCCCGGCCCACCGTGGAGCCGACTGGATGTTCTGCGGGGTGTACGGGACCGTGCTCGCGGCCGGGCTGTTGGCTGCGCTCGACGAGAAGGGGGCCACGTACACCCCGTTCGGGGACGCCGGCTGGGTGTTCGTGACCGCCGCGGCGGCGGCCCTCGCGCACGGGTACGCGCACCACATGGCCGCCCACCAGCCCGGCTCCGCCGGCCACAGGTGGCGGATGCTGGTGCAGGAGGTGCTGCACGAGTGGCCGCTGATCGCGGCCACGCTCCCGACCGTCCTCCTGCTCGTCGTCGCCGGGTTCGCCCACTGGGACGCCCCCGTGGTGACCTCGGTCGGCCTCGGCGTGAACACGTTGCTGCTGTTCGCCTGGGGTTCCTTCGTGGCGCGGCGGGTGGGCTACGGGCTCGGCGCCTCGCTGCGGATCGGGGCCGCGGACTCCGCCATCGGGGTGGTCATCATCGCGGCCAACGCCGTGATCAAATAAGTCACTTTTCAGACCGCCGTTTTCGGTCCAGACCGTAGTGTGCGTGGCTGTCGCCGCCCGCCCGGACCGGCGAAGGTGCTGGCCTGGTTCGGGGGGCACGTTTCCACGAACAGGAGACCCATGCCTACCGCACTGCTCAAGCACGGGGTGCGAGCGGCGGCTTTAGCCGCTCTCGTCCTCGCCACGTCCCTCGGCGCTCCGGCCGCCGTCGCCGCCCCGGCAGCGGCGGATCAGGTCGCCCTGCAGGAACAGGCCACCTCCGCGGGCCTCGACCGACGTGCGTCGAAGCCGATCGACGTGAAGATCAACGGGTCCGGAATCACGGCACCGGAGTCCGCACCGGCCGGCCTGGTGTCGTTCCGGGTCACGTCCGATGATCCGAACGGGCGCTTCCTGCAGGCCTTCCGCCCGCACCCCGGTGTGACCGTGGAACAGGTGCTGGCCGACCTCGCCAAGGCCGTCAGCCGCCAGCCGATCCCCACCGCCGAGGGCATGCTGGCCGTGCGCGACGAGGCGGAGATGTTCGGCGGGGCCCAGGTCACGGCCTCGGTGTCGGAGACGTTCACCACCCCGATCACCGGGGGCGAGGTCGTCCTCCTGGACTTCACCGCCTTCCTCCAGGACCCGACGCACCCCATCACCCGGACCCTCCGACTGCAGGGCAGCCAGAGGCCCAGCCTGCCGACGGGCTTCCCCGACAGCTTCGTGCTCGCGCGGGAGACCCCGGACGGCCCCCGTTTCGACATCCACGGCCTGGACCGGACGAGCGACACCATCCTGGTGCACAACTCCACGCAGGAGCTGCACGAGATGGGGATACAGCCCGTCGCACCCGGCACCACGGACGCCCAGATCCAGGCCGTCTTCGACCGCACCGCGCCGGGCCCGCTGCCCTACACCGGGCGGTCCGTCGGTCTCGGCGTCCTCTCCCCCGGCCGCACGGTGCTGCTGGAGATACGGAACCTGCCCCCGGGCACGTACGTGGTCGGTTGCTTCGCCCCTGACGGGAAGGCCGGCATCCCGGACGCGATCAAGGGCATGCACAAGGTCGTCGTACTCACCTGACGCGGGCCCCCGCCCCGGCTCCGGCCCCGGTCATCCGGAGCCGAAGCCGGGGCACGGCAACCGGCAGCCACAGCCAAGGCACCGGAACCGCGGCAGCGGCAGCGGCAGCGGCAGCGGCAGCGGCCAAAGCCACAGCCCCCACCCCCCTCACACCCCCAGCTGCCCCTCCGCCTCCGCCAGGATCTCCGTCAGCCGGGCCGCGAAGCGGGCGTCGCGCCGGTCCGGTACGCCCGTCCGGGCGGCGGTGAGCAGCGCGTCCAGCGCCCGCCCGTACGCGCCCGGGACATCGGTCCAGTTGGGCAGCGAGAAGACGCCCTCGGCCCCGCGCACCTGGAGCCCGACGCCGGCGGCCGCGGCGGGCGCGCCGAGGCTGAGCACGGCGGTGCTCGCCGCGCCCGAGGTGTGGCGCAGGGCCAGCTGGACCACGTCGGAGGGCCCGCGGGCGGCGGTGACGGAGGTGACGTCGCCCAGGACGGGGATGAGGACGGACAGTGCGTGGGGGCCGACGTCCCACAGTCCGCCCTTGGCCTTGCGCCAGGGCGAGTCGGCGTAGGCGCTGGGCGTGCCGTCGGGCGGGAAGACGGCGCCGAGCCAGTGGGCGGCGGCGGTGAACCAGCCGGTGCGGCCGGCCTGCTCCTCGACCCAGGCTGCGGCGGGTTCGGCGAAGCGGAGGGTGAGGAAGACGACGGAGGCGACGCCGTGCCGGTCGGTGGCGTCGGCGACGGCGCGGGCGTCGGCGACGGTGGTGGCGACGGGCTTGTCGAGCAGTAGTCCGCAGCCGGCCTCGGCGGCGCGTACGGCGAGGGGTGCCTGTACGTCGGGCGGGAGGGCGAAGGCGGCGACGTCGCAGTCGGCGAAGAGGGCGTCGGGGTCGTCGTAGACCTTCACGCCGTACGTGTCGGCCAGCTCGGCGGCGGCTTCGGGCCGGCGGCCCCATACGCCCGCGAAATCGGAGTCCGTGTGGGCGGCGAGGGCGGGGGCGTGGGTGCGGTGGGCCCAGGGGCCGGTGCCCAGGAGCCCCACGCGGGGCCGGGCGACGGGCGGACGGGTGGGTTCCGCGGGGTCGCTTGCGCGGGTCAAATCGTACGAACTGCTCACCCGCCCAGTCTGCCGCACTCGCACGGATGCACTGACCGCAACCCGCACGAGCCACCCGACCTGCGGTGCAAACCCGGTAACACGGGGTTCACACATGGGCAACGGCCGAGAAATCGCCACGAGGCACGCTGCGGTCTACACCGCAGCGATCGACCGTACGACCGGACGAGCACACGACCGGACAAGCGGACATCCGCACTAGTAACACCCGCACACCCGCAGAACCACACACCGCAGCACCCGCAGAGTCTGCGCCGGAGCGACGCACCGTAAGGATGGGGCCCGTGAGCTACAAGGCTGAGTACATCTGGATCGACGGCACCGAGCCGACGGCCAAGCTGCGCTCCAAGACGAAGATCCTCGCCGACGGCGCCGAGCTGCCGATCTGGGGCTTCGACGGATCGAGCACCAACCAGGCCGAGGGCCACGCGTCCGACCGGGTCCTGCAGCCGGTGTTCTCCTGCCCCGACCCGATCCGCGGCGGGAACAACGTCCTCGTGCTCTGCGAGGTCCTGAACATCGACATGACCCCGCACGAGTCCAACACGCGCGCGCTGCTCCGTCCGGTCGCCGAGAAGTTCGCCGCGCAGGAGGCGATCTTCGGCATCGAGCAGGAGTACACGTTCTTCGACGGCCAGCGCCCGCTCGGTTTCCCGGTCGGTGGCTTCCCCGCCGCGCAGGGCGGCTACTACTGCGGTGTCGGCTCGGACGAGATCTTCGGCCGCGAGATCGTGGAAAAGCACCTCGACCACTGCCTGGCGGCGGGCCTGGACATCTCCGGCATCAACGCCGAGGTCATGCCCGGCCAGTGGGAGTTCCAGGTGGGTCCGCTCAGCCCGCTTGAGGTCGCGGACCAGCTGTGGATCGCCCGCTGGCTGCTGTACCGCACCGCCGAGGAGTTCAACGTCTCGGCGACGCTGAACCCGAAGCCGGTGAAGGGCGACTGGAACGGCGCCGGTGCGCACACCAACTTCTCGACGAAGGCGATGCGCGAGGACTACCGCGCGATCATCGTGGCGTGCGAGGCGCTGGGCGAGGGCAGCAAGCCGCTGGACCACGTCAAGAACTACGGCGCGGGCATCGACGAGCGTCTGACGGGTCTGCACGAGACCGCCCCGTGGAACGAGTTCAGCTACGGCGTCTCCGACCGCGGCGCCTCGGTCCGCATCCCGTGGCAGGTGGAGAAGGACGGCAAGGGCTACATCGAGGACCGCCGTCCGAACGCCAACGTGGACCCGTACGTCGTGACCCGCCTGATCACGGACACGTGCTGCGCCGGCCTGGAGAAGGCCGGCCTCGTCTGAGGCGGGTTCCCGAGCCCCGTGTGGGGCGGGGCGCGCGCCCGCCCTGCCCCACACGGCACACACACCATCACGCGCATGCCCGTCGGGCCCGTCCTCCGGTCCGGCGGGCATGCGCGTCTTCGGTGGGCGTCCACCATGCGATACGGATCCGTGATACCGATCTGCGGTCCGGACTCCCTTCAGGCTGCTGCAACATGACGGTTTGTCCGCCCTGTGAGGGGTTTGGCGAAGCCTTGATTTCTGAATTTGAGATTCCGCTCCATCAGTTGAGACGGAACCTGCCCCGAGTCGAGGGCATCTGCTTCAATGGGCGCATGGCCAGCCACTCGCACACCTCGACCGGTCGCAGCGACCTCGAGCCGTTCTGGCCCTCCCGTCAGGACCATGACTTCGACCGGGTGTGTTGCCGCGCGACGAACGCGCCGGCCCTCTAAAGCCTTCCGGGATCGACCAGCACACCTCCCCCAAGGCCTTCGGTCTGCGCGGTGCAACGAGGACGTAGCACGTACGTACATCGCCTACGCACGCACGTCTCCTCCCGACCGCTTCGCGTGAAAGAGCTGACCACTCATGCCTCAGACCCGTTCCCTGACGTCCGCCGCCTCCACTGCGACCGCGACCCTCCCCTTCCCTTCTCCGGCCGCGTCCCCCTCCCCCTCCTCCGGCCCGGTCTCCTCCCCCTCCCCCTCTGCCTCCCCGACCGCGTCGCGGCACCGCTTGCGGGCCGTCGCGCCGGACGAGGTCGCCCGCGTGGTCGACCTGCTGCCGCCCGGCGCCACCTGGCTGCCCGCGCCGCAGCACGCGCTGCCGGTGCTGCCGGGCCGGCCGCCGATGATCGGCTACCTGGTCCTCGTACCGGCCGACCAGCAACCGCCGTTCGCCTTCGCCCCGCAGGCCGTCCCCACCTCGGCCCCCGCCCCGGTGCGCACCCCCGCACCCGATCCCGCGCCCGGTCCCACTCGCCACGCCGCCCCTGCCGCCACCGGGGACGGCGTGGTCCGGATCGACGCGGCGCAGCGCACCGCCGAGGTCGACGGTCGGGTGCTGGACCTCACCTACCTGGAGTTCGAGCTGCTGGCGCACCTGGTCGCGCACCCGCACCGGGTGCACACCCGGGACCAGCTGGTGACCACGGTCTGGGGCTACGGCCACGTGGGCGACGGCCGGACCGTGGACGTCCACGTCGCCCGCCTGCGCCGCAAGCTGGGCGCCGCCCGCCGGGGCGCGATCCAGACGGTCCGCCGGGTGGGCTACAAGTACGCCCCCTGAGCGCCCCCTGAGTACACCCTCTGTGTGCGCCCCCTGAGTACGACGGTGGGCCCGCACTCCCTCGTGGAGTACGGGCCCACCCGGCTCGCTCAGAGCCGCGTTCGACGGGACGTCACCCGGCGGTCGGCGTCTTGGTGCGGCGCACCGCGACGGCGCCGAGCAGCATGTCGATCGCCAGGAACGCCACGAGGCTCATGCCGAGCAGCGGTACGAACCACCCGACCACTGCGGTCACCGCCACCAGCGGCAGCAGCATGCCCACGGGCACCTTCCGCCAGGCGCCGCGCGGCTGGGCGCGGCCGGCGGAGAGGGTGCGGTCCTTGGTGGGCCGGCGCAGCCACCACATCCGGTAGCCCCAGAAGATCAGGAACATCAGGGCGACGGCGAGGGCGGCCAGCGCGATCTGGTTGGCGAGCCCGAAGGTCTGGCCCATGTGGAGGTCGATGCCGAACCGGGTCAGCTTGGCGAGGACGGGGTAGTCGGAGAAGTAGAGGACGTCGATGACCCTGCCGTCGGCGGGGTTGACGGCGACGGTGTCCAGGTGGACCGGGAACTCCTTGTCCTTCTCCTTGACCACGTACCCCTTGCCCTTGGCCGGGAGCGTCACCTGGAGGTTCTCGGTGGCGCCCGCGGCGCGGGCGGCGGCGACGGCCTTGTCGATGCCGATGTCGGCCGTGGCCGGCGCCGGGGGCATCTCCATGTCGTCGGTCATGACGTGGCCGGCGTGCTCGCCGCCCCCGCCGGCGCCGCCCGCGCCGGGGGTGAGCGCGGCGGAGACGTTCGGGGTGGCGCCGCCGAGGCGGTCCTGGAGCTGGCCGATGTTCTCGCCGGCGTACTTCGACCAGGTCAGGCCGGTGGCGGAGAGGGCGACGAGTCCGGTGACGGCCCAGAGGCCGACGACCCCGTGCCAGGAGAGGGTCTTGCGGCGGCCGGTGGCCTTGCGGTCGGGCAGGACGAGCTGCGCCTTGCGGGAGCGGCGCCGGCCGATCCACAGGGCGAGACCGCCGAGGGCGACCACCCACAGCCAGCTCGCGGCGAGTTCGCTGTAGTTCCGGCCGAACTCGCCGAGCTGGAGGCTGGAGTGGAACTCGCTGAGCCAGGCGCGCACCGGCAGTGCGTCACCGGAGGTGGTGAGCACGCCGTTGACGTGGGCCGTATACGGGTCGACGAAGGCGGTGCGGGTCTGGCCCTCGGCGAGACCGGGGGCCTCCATGATCACGCGGGTGGTCGCCTCGGCGTCGGGCGCGGGCCAGACGCCGATGACGTTGCCGCCGGGCTCGGCGGCCTTGGCGGCGGAGACCTGGGTGCTGAGCGGCACCGTGCTCTCGCCGACCTGGTCGACGGTCAGCTCGTCGGCGTAAATGATCTTCTCGGCCTGCCAGGAGCCGGCGTAGAGGAGCCCGGTGGCGGCGGCGAGGAACAGCAGCGGGGCGATCAGGATGCCCGCGTAGAAGTGCATGCGCAGCAGCAGCGGTCGCAGCGCGGCCCAGGTGCCGGGCTTCGCGGCGGTGGCGGCGTCAGAAGCGGATGAAGATGCGGACGCGGATGCGGCGTCAGCGGCGGGGGCCGCCTCGGCGGTGCTGGCGGTGGCCGCCTCGGCGGCGGCGCTGGCGTCGTCGTCCCGGGTACGGGTACGGGTACGGGCGCCTTGGGCCTCGTCAAGAGACATGGGTCGTCCTAGGTGTTGGCGAAGACGGGGGTGAACCGGCCCCGGGTCTCGCCGCCCGCCCCGCCGCGACGGCAGGACGGAAGGTGCGCCGGTCAGGCGCAGGCAGGACGGCCGGGGGCCGTGACGTGGAGGCTTCGCCGACGGGGCGGCCCGCGCCGCACGAGGGCATGGGCGTGCACGGCTCCGCGCAGCCTGCGCGGGGGCGCGTACGAGGGCCGCTGGACGGGAGGGCGCGGCACGAGGGCGGCACGGGCCCGCACCAGGGCGAGCGCGCGGGCGAGGGGGCGGGCCGCGAGCAGGGCGGTGGCGCCGAGGGCGGCGACGAGCCGGAAGAGGGCGGCTTCGCCCCAGGCGAGCCAGGCGGCGCAGAGCAGGCCGGCGAGTACGTGGGCGGCGATCATGCCGAGGCCGCCGTTTCCGGCCATCGCGAGGAGGTCGGCGGCCGGTCCGGCGGTACCGCCAGCGGCTCCTGCCATGTCGGCCATGCCGGCCATATCGGTCGTGCCCGCCATACCGGCGGACGCCCCGCCCGCACCCTTGACCACGTCCGCCCCGCTCAGCGCGGCTTCGACGTGGCGATGTCCGGGCACGGGCACGGGCACGGACACGGGCTCGGGCAGGTGCCGTAGGGCGTGGTCGGCCTGGTGGGCGTGGTGCGCCTGGTGGGCGGCGTGCCCGGCGAGACCACCGGTGCGGCTCCCGCCCGGGCCCCCGCTACCGCTCGTGGCCTGGGTCCCGGAGAAGACGAGGTGCAGGACGCCCTGCACGGCGAGCACCGCCGCGCTGATCCCCACGGGCCCCCGGCGCCGCCCGGCGGCGAGCCAGGCGAGGCCGCCGGTGACGGCGAAGGCACCCAGGAGGCCCAGCGGCGGGACGTCCGTACCGGACATGTGGGCGTGCCCCGCGGCGCCCAGGGCCGTGCACACCGCCGCGAACATCGCGGCTCGTGCGGCGCGTATCGGCGCGGGGCTTTCTGACATGGCCTGATCATGCTGCCACAGGCCCCGCCTCGGCGCACCGGAGGGTGGTATCCGATCATGGTCGGGTGAATCCGATGCCAAGGCCGCCGATAGCCGGCGCGGTGTACGCGGGCGGGGTCCAGCTCGGGGCGTACGCCCTGGAACGGCTGGGCCCGATCGACCGCGAGCAGGTGCTGCGGGACTGTTCGACCAACGTCGACAACCTCTCCGCCGGGCGCTGGGAGACGCTGCTGAGCAGCGCCGTCGTGGTCGAGGAGCCCATGCCGCTGCCGTACGCGCTGCTGCTGGTCGCCGTCCTCGGGTACGCGGAGTACGCGTACGGGGTGTGGTGGACGGCGGCGGTGTTCCTGTTCGGGCACGTCACGGCGACCCTCATGGTCTACGGGGTGCTGCGCGGACGGGCCGGCCCGCAGACCCGGCGGGCCCTGGACGTGGGCACCAGCTACGGCTTCAACGCCGTGCTCGGGGCGTTGACCTCGGCGCTTCCGCGGGGCCGGGCCCGTACGGCTACCCGGGTCGGACTGCTGGCGGTGGCGGCGCAGCCGCTGTTGCGGCGGGAGCGGACCTTCACGGACGCCGGGCACCTGGTGGCCCTGGGGGTCGGTGTGGGGGTCTCGCTCGTCTTCGATTACCTATCCGGGACGAATCGTCCGAAAATCGGATGACCCGAAACGATGACCCGAAGCCCGGACCACCGATCACCATCACCTCTTCGCGCCACGCGCACCCGCCGACCGATGGAGCCGCCACGATGACCGCCACCGCCACCCCGTCCACCACCGTCGCCAACCTCCGCGACCTCGGCGGTACGCCGCTCGCCGGCGGCCGTACCGTCCGGCCCGGCCTGGTGCTGCGCTCGGGCCAGCTCGACCGGCTCGACGTCGACACCGACCCGGCCGTGGCCGCGCTGGGCCTGCGCACGGTCATCGACTTCCGCACCGTCGCCGAGCGCGCCGACCACCCGGACCGCATACCCGAGGGCGTGCGCCACCTGATCGGCGACGTCCTGTCGGACAAGCTGAACTCCGGGCAGGTGCCGGCGGCGACGCAGCTCAAGGACCTCCTCTCGGACCCGGTGGTCGCGGAGGAGCACCTGGGCGGCGGCAAGATCCAGTCCCTGTTCGCGGACACGTACCGGGCGTTCGTGCACACGGCCTCCGCGCAGGCCGCGTACCGGATGCTGCTCACCGAGCTGGCGGACCCGGAGGCGGGCCCGGTCCTGTTCCACTGCACGGCCGGCAAGGACCGCACCGGCTGGGGCGCGACGATCGTCCTGGCGCTGCTCGGTGCGGACGACGACACCCTGATGGCCGAGTACCTGTCGGTGAATCCGGCGGTGAAGCAGGCCTTCGCGCGCATGATCGAGGGCTTCACGATGGCCGGCGGGAACCCGGACATCGCGCTGGCGCTGATCGGGGTGTTCCCCGAGTACCTGGAGGCGGCGCTGGACGAGGTCCGCACGCGGTACGGCTCGATGGAGAAGTACGTCCGCGAGGGGCTCGGCGTCTCCGACGAGACGGTCGAGGCCCTGCGCGCCCGCCTGGCGGCCTGACGCCCCGCCCCGAGCCCACCTGCGGAGGGACCCTCGTCCCCCTGCCCCCTGCCCCCTGCCCCCTGCCCCCTGCCCCGCACGATCCACCTTCGGACCCGCCATTCGACCCGAACGTGTGACCAGGGGGCGGTAACCATCCGGCCATTCGCTCGTTCAGCTGAACGTGACTGCGCCGGACACCGCCACCCGCCCCCCGTCCCCCTCGACGCCCGACGTCGAGCAGGCCGAGGCCGCGATCGTCGAGCACTACCCGCGGCTGGTGCGGCTCGCCTACCTGGTGCTGCCGCCCTCCCTGGGCCGGCACCGGCGCGTGCTCACCGCCCACTCGCTGGCCCAGCGCGCGCTGCCGCGCGGGAGGCGGTCCGGCGGGAAGGCCGCAGCGGCCGGGCGGCGGCGCGGTGTCCCGGGCCAGCGCGGCGACCACCGCAGCAACCACCGGAGCAACCACCGCGGCGATCACCGTGGCGGCGGCGCGGGCCCGGGCGCCGATCGCGGGTACGCGTACGTCCGGCTGCAGGTGCTGCGCTCCGCCCTGGAGGCGGGGGTCCCGCTGACCTTCCGGGCGCTGCCCAAGCGGTCCCAGTTGCCCGCGCCGCTCCCCCAGGTGTGGGGGCTGCGGCTGTTCCCGCGGTCCGGCGGGGCCGAGGAACTGGCCCTGGACCAGTGGCTCGCCACGCTGGACGGGCCCGGCCGGGCCGCCTGCGTACTGCGGGCGCTGGAGCAGCTGCCGGAGCCGGAGGTGCTGCGGGTGCTCGCCGCGGCCGGGGTGGCCGACCCGGAGGCGGCGGTCGCGGGGTCCGGGGATCCGGCCCATGACCGGCTGTTCGCCTCCCCCGAGTTCGATCCGTGCGTACTGCAGGCACGGCCCACCGATCTGCTGCGCCGCCGCCGCTTCGGGCGGGCCGCGCTGGCCGTCGGGGCCGCCCTCGCCGTCTGCGGGGTGCTGCTGGCGCTGCCGGGCGGCGGCTGGGGCGCGGACGGGGCCGCGGCCCCGCCGTACGCGCGCAACGAGGCCGTGGAGCGGGCCATGGATCCGGCCAAGCTGATCCGGGTCACTCCGACGCTGTGGCGTACGTCGTCCCGTACGGGCTTCTCGACCTGGCCCGCCCGCGGTGACCGCGTGAACGACACCGAGCTGCTGCGCCGGGCGCTGGCCGTGTGGGCGCGGCCCGGCAGGACGGTGGTCGCCTCGGCCACGCCGGGTACCCCGCCCGGGCCGCCGATGGGCCCGCCGCAGCTGCTGTTCGCGGGCACGGTCGACCAGGCGGTGGTGGTCCTGCTGTACGACGGCCTGCGCGTGGTCCGGTACGCGGAGCCGCGCACCGGGACCGCGGTGGCCGCCCTCGACTTCGCCCGTACGGACGGGGCGTCGGCGGAGACCGCCGCGGGGCTGGTGTTGAGCCGGGTCGACGGGAACGTCCGCTATCTGATCGCGCCGTGGGCGTCGGGGGTGGGCCTGCGGGACCTGCTGAAGCCGGGCGAGGCCACCGTTCCGCTGAAGTTGGGTCCGGACGGGGTCACGCCGCCGGTACCGAGCCCCGCCCCGGGGGGCAACTGCACGGGCTGGAACGCGCTGTCGCTGACCGGCGAGGGCGCCACCCGGCTGGTGACGGACCTGGGCGAGCTGACCCCGGCCCGGCTGACCTCGGGCGCGCCGGGTGCCGAGCGGGACGTCGCGGAGGGCGGGGAGCTCAGCGACTGGTCGCGGATCGCCTGCCTGCTGCCGTCGGTGCGCTCCGCCGGGGTGCGTACGGTCAACGCCTGGACGTACGCCAAGCAGCAGCTTCCCGAGGGCGAGGGCACGGCGACCTGGCTGTGCACGCGGGCGGAGACCTGGGCGGGCGTGCAGGACCGGGTCCAGGCCCAGTTCCTGACGCCCGGCGCCCCGCTGGCGGCGCAGACGGCCAAGGCGGAGGGCTCGCCGGCGTGCGGCCCGCGGGAGCCGCGGGTGCTGGCGGGCGTGCTGTGGAAGTCGAAGGCGGGCCAGTGGTACGCCCTGGCGGCGGGCAGTGCGCAGTTCGCGTCGCTGTCGGCGTCGGGCGGCGGGGTGAACGGCTCGGCTTCGGGCAACCGCCTGGCGGTGAAGGCACCGGCGGGCGCCTTGGTCGAGCTCTCGGGCAAGCTCACGGACGGCACGAAGGCGAAGGCCCTGGGCCAGTAGCAGCCCACCTCCCCGTCCCCGCCACCGAGTTCCCCCAGCACCGGCGAGTTCCCCCAGCACCGGCGGATTCCCCCCTCCCCGACATCGACGGGCTCCCCGGCATCGGGCGGGGCCCCCGGCATCGGGCGGGGCCCCCGGCATCGGGCGGGGCCCCCGGCTGCGGCAGGCTCCTCGACAGCGACGGGCGTTCACGAGTGTGCTCCTCCCGCGGGCTCCGGGGAGCCGGACAGCAGCGCGGGCCAGTCCTGCCCTGCGGCCCAGTCGGCGAACGTGTGCCAGCCGACCTCGGGGTGGTCGCGTCGCAGCCGGGCGGTGTCGACGTCGAGCCCGTGGGCGGTGAAGTAGGCGAACATGGCGGCCAGGTCCTCTGACCAGGTGCGGACCTGTGCGAGCGGTACTTCCTGGTGGGTGACCGGACGGCCGGCGGCGGCCGCGAGGGCCTCTGCGATCCGGGCGGGAGTGAGCTCGTCGCCGGCGAGGTCGATGCGGCGGCCGGCGAACTCGGTGCGGCGGCCGAGGACCAGCGCCGCGAACGAGCCGATGTCGGCGACGGATATGAGCGTGAGCGGACGGTCCTCGGGCATGGGCCAGGCGAAGAAGCCCTCGCGCAGCCCGTCGAGGCTCCAGCCGGTGGCGTAGTTGTCCATGAAGGCGGCCGGGCCGAGAACGGTCCAGGGCACTCCGGCGACCCGCAGGTGCTGCTCGATGAGGTGCTTGCTCTCGTAGTGCGGGATGCCGGTGCCGCGGTCGGCGTGGGCCACGGAGGTGAACACGATGTGGCCGAGGCGGGCGTCCGCCGCCGCGTCGACGAGGGTGCGGCCCTGCCGGGTCTCGGTGGTGATGTCGGTGCCGAACGGGGTGGAGACGGCGAAGAGCGAATCCGCCCCGGCGAGGGCGGCGTCGAGCGAGGAGCGGTCGTCGAAGTCGGCGCGGCGCACGTCGGCTCCCAGGCGGCGCAGGGCGTCAGCGGCGGGTGAGGCGGGGTCGCGGGTGAGTGCCCGGACGTGGTGGCCCGCGGCGATCAGGGCTCGGGCGGTGGCCCCGCCCTGGGCTCCGGTGGCTCCGGTGACGGCGATGGTGAGCACGGTTCCCCCATGAGGTCGAACGGCAGCGGCGCATGACCCGGCGTCACGCACTTTCTGCGTTGCACATTAACTGTGCTACGCAGAAGACTAGCGAATGGAGAGGGGATTCCCAACCCCCGGACTGGTCAGTACATTGACGCCATGTCTAATAAGCCGCTGCCGGAACACACCGAGCTCAAGGCGCGCAACGTGTCCTTCGGCTGGGAGGACACCCCGCTCCACTGGCTGCCCGGCGACCCCTTCGCCACGCACACCATCAACGTGTTGCACCTGCTCCTGCCCGCCGGTGAGCGCTGGTTCGTGCACGTCTACAAGCAGGTGCTCCCGCACATCAGGGACGAGCAGCTCCGCGCGGACGTCATCGGTTTCATCGGCCAGGAAGCCATGCACGCCGCCGCGCACGACGACGTCCTCCCCCACCTCAAGCGGCTCGGCCTGGACCCCACCCCGTACACCGCCCAGGTGGACTGGCTCTTCGAGAAGCTGCTCGGCGACCGGACCCTGCCGCCCGGCAGGGCCCGGCACTGGTGGCTCATGGAGCGCGTCGCGATGATCGCGGCGATCGAGCACTACACGGCGTTCCTCGGCGACTGGGTGCTGAACGCCGACGAGTTGGACCGGCGCGGCGCGGACCCGATGATGCTCGACCTGCTGCGCTGGCACGGCGCGGAGGAGGTCGAGCACCGCTCGGTGGCCTTCGACCTGTTCGTGCACGTCGACGGCAGCTACCGGCGGCGGGTCCGGACCTGGGCCACCGCCTTCGCCGCCCTCGTCTTCCTCTGGCAGCGCGGCGCCCGCTTCTTCATGGAGAACGACCCGCACCTGCCCGACGCCAGGGCCTCGTTCGGCCAGTTCTTCCGGGCCGGGCAGCAGGGCACGCTGCCGTCCACCGGGGCGATGCTCAAGTCGATCCCGACCTACCTCTCCCGCGCGTACCACCCGTCCCAGGAGGGGTCCACCGCCCAGGCCACCGCCTACCTGGCCTCCTCCCCCGGCGCGAACGGCGGTGTCCGACCGTGACCGACAACCGTCCCCTGACCGTGGACAACGGCCGTGCCCTGACCGTGAGCAGCAGCCGCGCCCTGACCCTGGCGGCGTTCGCGGGCGCCGCGTGGCTGACGAAGCGCGCCCTGCGCCGGCGCATATCCCGCTCGCCCCTCTGGCCGCTGCCCGCCCTGGAGACCCCGGTATCCGGGTACTCGCCGCGCCGCCGTCTGCGCGCCCGGATCGTGTCGCGCACCGAACCGGCGCAGGGGGTGGTCCGGCTGTCCGTGGAGTCCCCGGAGCTGCCGGCGTGGACGCCGGGGGCGCACGTCGACGTCACGCTCCCGTCCGGCCTGGTCCGCCAGTACAGCCTGTGCGGCGATCCCGCCGACACCGGGCGCTACACGATCGCGATCCGGCTGGTCGAGGGCGGCCGCGGCGGCTCCCGCGAGGCCCACGCCCGACTCGTCGAGGGCGCCGAACTGGAGCTCCGCCCGCCGCGCAACCGCTTCGCGCTGGAGCCCGCGCCCGCGTACGTCTTCGTCGCGGGCGGCATCGGCATCACCCCGCTCCTGCCGATGCTCCGGGCCGCCACCGCCGCCGGGGCGGACTGGTCCCTGCTGTACGGGGGCCGTTCCCGGGCCTCGATGCCGTTCCTGCCCGAACTCGCCGGGTACGGGGACCGGGTCACCGTGGTCCCGGAGGACGAGGCGGGCCTGCCCGACCTGGCCGGGCTGCTCTCCGCAACCGCCCCGGGCGCCCTGGTCTACTGCTGCGGCCCGGAGCCCCTGATGGCCGCGGTCCTCGCCGCCGTCCCGGACCCGGGGGCCGTCCGGCTGGAGCGGTTCTCCCCGCCCGCGTTCTCCCCGCCCGCGTTCTCCCCGTCCGCGTCCCCCGCCGAGGCGCGGCCCTTCACCGTCGACCTGGCCCGCTCGGGCCGCACGGTCGAGGTCGGTCCCGGCGAATCGACCCTGGCCGCGGTCCGCCGGGTGCTGCCGGACGCCCCGTACTCCTGCGAGCAGGGCTTCTGCGGGACCTGCCGGCAACGGGTCCTGGCGGGCGGGGTGGACCACCGCGACGAGCTCCTCACGGACGGGGAACGGGAGGACTCGATGCTCCTGTGCGTGTCGCGCGCGAAGGGGGACCGTCTGCTCCTCGACCTGTAGGGACCGCCCCGGACCTGCGGGTATGTGGGGGGCGTCCGGGGACGGCCGGTCGCCCGGGGGCGAAGTAGGGTGTCCGCATGACAACCGGGGTGCGACGCAGGATGGGTGTCGAGGAGCGGCGGCAGCAGCTCATCGGGGTGGCCCTGGAGCTGTTCAGCAACAGGTCTCCCGACGATGTGTCGATCGATGAGATCGCCGCGGCCGCGGGCATATCGCGGCCGCTCGTCTACCACTACTTTCCCGGCAAGTTGAGCCTGTACGAGGCGGCGCTGCGCCGCGCGGCGGACGACCTGGCGCAGCGGTTCGTGGAACCGCACGAGGGTCCGCTCGGGGCGCGGCTGCTGCGCGTGATGGGCCGGTTCTTCGCGTTCGTGGAGGATCACGGGCCCGGTTTCTCCGCGCTGATGCGCGGGGGGCCGGCGGTCGGCTCGACCCGGACCAACGCGATGATCGACGAGGTCCGGCAGGCGGCGTACGACGAGATCGTCAAGCACCTCGGGATCGAGAGGCCGCCGGCGCGGCTGGCGCTGGTGGTGCGGTCGTGGGTGTCGCTGGCCGAGTCCACGGCGTTGATCTGGCTGGAGGGCCGGGAGATCCCGCGTGCCGAACTGGAGTTGCAGCTGGTGCACGATTTCGCGGCGCTGGCTGCGGTGAGCGCCGCGTACGACGCGGAGATGGCCGGGATCATGGCGCGGATCCTGGCGGGCGAGCCGGCGGACGGGCCGTTCGGCGAACTGGTGGGCCGCCTGGCGGCGCTGGTCCCCGCGACACCGGACCCGGCACAGGACCCGGCACAGGACCCGACACCGGAGCCGACACCGGAACCGGAGCCGGACCCGCACTGATGATCGCGTGATAATACGCGCGTGATCATTGATGACGAAGGGATCCTGTTCCGGCGGGCCGTGGAGAAGGACGCCGCCGCGCTGGCAGCCTTGTTCGACCGGGCCGCGCAGTGGATGCAGAAGAACGGGATCGAGCAGTGGACGCCCGGGGACAAGGACGTCGCGCACTTCACGCAGCGGATGCGCGAGGGTGAGGTGTGGCTCGCGGGGGACGCCGGGGGGCGGATCACCGGGGCGTACGAGCTGTGGTGGTCGGACGAGGACGCCTGGGGCGTGCAGCCTCCGGTCGCCGGCTACGTGCACCGGCTGATGGTGGAACGCAGAACCGCGCCCGCGGGGACCGGCCGGCGGCTGCTCGAACACGCCGAGCGCCGGATCGCCGGTTCCGGTCTGCCGCGGGCGCGGCTGGACTGCGTCTCCACCAACCCCCGGCTGCTCGCGTACTACCAGGACGCGGGCTACCGGGTGGTCGGGGAGTTCCCCCGCAAGAAGGGCAGGGACGGCCGCGTCTACGGGGTGGTCCTGCTGGAGAAGCGGCTCGACCGGCTCAGCGTCGTGTGAAGACCGCGATCGTACGGCCGGGGATGCGGAACTCTCCCTTCTCCGCGTCGTACGAGGACTGCTTGACGACCGCGTCGGAGCCGGCGGCCTGCACGGGGTGCAGGGTGTAGCCGGTTCCGGCGAGGCCGGGGATCCGCTGTTCCTGGGCGTCGGGCGTGGCGTTGAACACGACCACCAGGTGGCCCAGCGCCATGGTGATCACTCCGGGGGTCTCGTCCTTCCCCGAGAGCGGGAAGGCGAGCGCGTCCTGTACCTGCGGGGCCGTGCCCAGTGCGAAGCCGGGTTCGGTGGTCCGGATCTTCAGCAGGTCCCGGTAGGCGGCCGAGGCGCCGGTGATCTCGGCGCAGCCCGGGGCGGGCCCGGTCAGCAGCGGCTTGGCGTAGGGCCACTTGGAGCGGTTGTCCGCGGCCGGCGGCAGGCCCCTGCCGAAGCCGTTGCCGTCGCGGCAGTCCCAGTGGATGGCGTTGAACCAGTCGCCGCTGTCGTAGGAGTTGCGGTCCAGGGACTTCGAACGGAGCAGGTCGGTCCCGGCCTGTGACAGTGCGGGCCCCTGGGAGAGCGCGGTGACGCCCATCGCCAGCACCTGCATCCGGGCCCGGTCGCCGGCCGGGCTGCCCTGGGGCAGCTTGTAGGCGAGGGCGTCGGCGAGCGTCTCGTTGTCGTGGGCGTCGGCGTAGGCGAGGGCGTCGCCGGGTGCGGCCGCGTATCCGGCCGGGGCGCCGTTGTAGTCCACCTGGGAGCCCTTGACGCGGCGTCCCGAGGTGTCGGTGAAGGTGTACGAGGCGAGGTTCCCGGACAGGCCGACCTTGATCAGGTCCTGGTCGTGCAGCAGGCGCGCCCGCTGCTCGGCGGCGGTCCCGTTGGCGGGCGACCCGTTCGGTGCCGTGAACAGCCCGGAGGCGAAGCCCTGGACGCGCGGGTCCTCGTCGAAGGGGCCTCCGCCCCTGACGGCGTCGCGGGCCCGGTCGGAGAAGGTGGCGATCCCGGTCCCGGCCATGTTCAGCTGCGTGGCCTGCACGAACCGCGCGTCGTTCGCGACCTCGCCGAAGTTCCAGCCCTCCCCGTACAGGATGATCTTCTTGCCGTCCACGCCGTCCTTCTCCACCGTGAGGGCGTCGAGGGCGTGCCGCACGGCGAGGATGTTGTCCTTCGGGTGGTGGCCCATCAGGTCGAAGCGGAAGCCGTCGACCTTGTACTCCTTGGCCCAGGTGACGATGGAGTCCACCACGAGGCGGCCCATCATGGCGTTCTCGGGGGCCGTGTTGGCGCAGCACGTCGACGTGGCGACGCTGCCGTCGGCCAGCAGTCGCTGGTAGTAGCCGGGGACGATCCGGTCCAGGACGGACTTGCCGTCCTGCCCGGCGGCCACGGTGTGGTTGTAGACGACGTCCATCACGGTCCGCATGCCGGCCCCGTTGAGTCCCTGCACCATCTTGCGGAACTCGACGGTCCGGGCCGTCCCGTTCGGGTCGCTCGCGTACGAGCCCTCGGGGACGGTGTAGTGCAGCGGGTCGTAGCCCCAGTTGTAGGAGTCCTTCGCGGCGGCCGCGGCGACGCAGGCCTGCTGCTGTTCGGAGTCGGGTGCGTAGACCTTGAGGTCGCAGGCGGGTTCGGTGCGGTCCTCCCGCTTCTCGGGGATGGTGCCGATGTCGAAGGCCGGCAGCAGGTGGACGTACGAGGTCCCGGCGGCCGCGAGGTCGCGCAGGTGCCGCATGCCGGCCGAGTCGCGGTCGGTGAAGGCCAGGTACTGGCCGGGGTGCTTGCTGGTGGGGTCGGCGACGGAGAAGTCCCGGACGTGGAGCTCCTGGATCTGCGCCGAGGTGAACGGCACCGCGGCGGGCTTGCGCAGCTGCCGCCAGCCGGGCGGGGCCAGCTTGGGGTCGGCGAGGTCGACCACCAGGCTCGACGTGGAGTCGACGGTCAGCGCGGTGGAGTACGGGTCGGTCACCACGTTGCGGACCATCTGCCGGGCTGCGGGCGCCCACACGGTCACGGCGTACCGGTACGGCTTCCCGGTCCAGGACCGCTCGCCCCGCGCCGACCAGACACCGGTGGTGTCGTCGCGCCGCATGGGCAGGACGCGGCCGTCCAGTTCGAGCTCGACCTTGCGGGCGGTCGGCGCCCACACCGACAGCGAGGGCCGGCCGTCCTTGAAAACGGGTCCGAGCGCGGCCTGCGTGGCGTACAGGTCGTCGAGGACCCCGGCGAGCTGCACACCGGTGGCGGCCAGCACGGCCCCGTTGGCGGCTCGGGCGGAGGCGACGACCTGACCCCGCAGCGCGTCCCGTACCCGTCCCCGGTCCCGGGCGTCGACGCTGAACGCGGCCTGGGCGGCGAGGTGCGGGAACTTCTGCTTCTGCGCGTCGGTGAGCTTGGTCGAGGTCAGCCGCAGCCACTGCGCCGCCCCGGTCAGCGTGCCGTTCTCGGCCTTGACCGTCCCGTCCCCGGATGCGAGCAGCTGCACGGAGGCGGCCCCTGCCGGGGCGTTCCAGACGACGGTGTCCCGGTCGATCCAGACGGCCTGCGCCTTGCCGAGGTCGATCCCGGCGGCCGCGCCCGCGGGCTGCGGCAGCAGGTAGGCGGGCTGTCCGCCGAGCATCCACACCTCGTGCCCCGACCCCTTCAGGTCGAGCGACTGGTCCGAGGGGAGGTCCTTGTCGTCCCCCCGGTGGACGATGTAGCTGAGGGAACCGGCCCCCGCGGCGAGCGGCACCTCGAAGACGGCGCCGTAGGCGTCGAACCGGGCGGGCGCCAGCGGCTTGGCCCAGTCGGTCGGGTTCGCGGCCCCGGTCCACACGTGCAGGCCCCAGCCGTCGTAGGCGCCGTCGGCCCGCTTGTAGTGCAGTACGGCCTTGCCCTGGTCCTGCGGCGGTTGGGCGGGCCGCTCGGTCTGCGCGGCCTCCTTGCCCTGTTCCACCCAGACCTCGCCGGTGCGCGTCACGTCCAGTGTGCGGTCGGCGGCGACGTCCTTGTTCCCGTCCTTGTCGATCACGAGGTACCCGACGGAGGATGCGCCGGGCTTGAGCTTGACCCAGGCGAAGGCGCCGTACGCGTCACGACCGACGAAGTCGTGCCCGGCGGGCCAGGGCGTGGTCTCTCCGTCGGCGATGTCACCCCAGGCGTACAGCCGCCAGTTGGCGTAGTCGCCGTCGGGGCGCCGGTAGTGGACGACGGCGTAGTCGCGCTGCGTGGCGGTGGGGACGCCCACGGGCGGGAGCTGTCCGGCCACGGTGTCGCCGAGGGCGCTCGCGGTGCGTCGGGCGGAGTCGACGGCCACGGCCTTGTACCGCAGCGGGGTGCCGACCGGGGCGTTCACGTACTGGGTGACCTGGTACGGGGCGTGGTCGGCGGAGCCGAGCACCTGCCACGGGCCGTTGCCGACCTGGGCGGCGAACACGACGCGGTTGAGCCCGCCGCCGCTGACGTCCGCGGAGACCTGGACGGTCCCGGCGGCGCCCGCAGCGGGTGCCTTCAGCGTCACGGCGGGCTTGGAGGCGGCGACGGCCAGCGGCTCGACGCCCCGCAGCACGACGGACCCGAGGGCGGGCACGACCACCGTCAGCTTGCCGGCGGCGGAGGCGCGGACGAGCGCGGTGCCGCCGTACAGGGTGCGGTACTGGGCGCCGGCGGGGGCGTTGATCTCGACGGTCCGCGACTCGGTGCCGTTGTTGGCGGCGACGAGGTACTCGGTCCGGGTGCGGGCGTCGGTCCGGGCGAAGGCGTAGACCGAACCGTCCGCCAGCCGCTCGCTCTGGATGCCGTCGCGCAGCGCCGGGTGTTCCCGGGTCAGCTTGGACAGTGCGGCGATCTGCCGGTAGAGCGGGTGCTGCTGGTCGTACGCGTCACTGGCGTGCGTCCGCGTGGTCCCGAGCTGGTCGTCGTCGAGGTAGTCGGCGATCTTCGTGGCGAAGAGGGGTTGCCGGGCGTCCTTGTCGCCGCCCGCACCGGTGAATCCCTGCTCGTCACCGGAGTAGACGACGGGGTTGCCGCGGGAGAAGAACATCAGCTCGTTGGCGAGCCGGTACCGGTCCAGGAGTTCCTGCTCGCTCGCGCCGGGCCGGTCCTGCTTGAGGAAGGTGCCGAACCGCCCCGTGTCGTGGTTGCCGAGGAACGTGACCTGCTCGTAGGCGTTGGCCTTGTCCGTGGTGTACCGGTAGTCCTCGGCGAGGACTCCCGCCAGCCGGCCGGCTGCCGCGCCCTGGGAGGCGTACGCGCGGATGGCGTCCTGCATCGGGAAGTCGAGGGTGGCGTCCAGCCGGCCCCGCGTCACGTAGGGCGAGGTGACGGCCGTGTCGGCCGAGTACACCTCTCCGAACATGAAGAAGTCCTTGCGCCCCTGCTCGGCGGCGTACTTGTCCAGGGCGGTGGCCCACTGCGTCCAGAACTCGGTGTTGACGTGCTTGACGGTGTCGATGCGGAACCCGTCGACGCCGAAGTCCTTGACCCACTTCTCGTAGATCTTCTCCATGCCGCTGACGACCTCGGGCCGCTCGGTCCACAGGTCGTCGAGCCCGAAGAAGTCGCCCTGCTCCGAGGACTCGCCGGCGAAGGTGGAGTCGCCCCGGTTGTGGTACATGGCGGGGTCGTTGAGCCACGCCGGCACCTTGAGGTTCTTCTTCTCCTCGGGCACGAAGGGCGTGCGGGGGAAGGACGGGGTTCCGGTGGCGGGGAACGGGCGCTTGCCGTCCGCGTAGTCGGCGTCGTCGAAGGGGACGCCGTCCTTCGTCAGGTACGGGAAGGCCCCCTTCGACAGGTAGCCGTAGGACTGTTCCCGGTAGTCGACGACGTCGGCCGTGTGGTTGGTGATGACGTCGAAGAAGACCTTCATGCCCTTCTGGTGGGCCTTCTCCACCAGCTTCGACAGGTCGGCGTTGCTCCCGAAGTGCGGGTCCACCTGCGTGAAGTCGGTGATCCAGTAGCCGTGGTAGCCGGCCGAGACGTCGTCGCCCTTGCCCTGCACCGGCTGGTTCTTGAAGATCGGCGCCATCCAGATGGCGGTGGTGCCCAGCCCCTTGATGTAGTCGAGCCGGTCCGTCAGGCCCTTGAGGTCACCCCCCTGGTAGAACCCCTTGTCCGTCGGGTCCAGGCCGGTCTGCAGCCGGCCGCCGCTGAGGCCTCCCGTGTCGTTGCGCGGGTCGCCGTTGGCGAACCGGTCCGGGAGGACGAAGTAGAACTGCTCCCGCGTGAGGTCGTGCCGCGCGGGCTCGGCGGCCAGTCTGGAATCCGACGGCGGGCCCGGGGGTCTTGCGGCGGCCGCGGCGGGGAGGGCGGGCAGGAGCGTCACGGCCAGTGCGGCGGCGAGGACTCCTGCGGCAGGGCGTATCAAGGCGGCTCTCCTTGGTTACGTGAAGAGGGCCGCCCGGCGGTGGCGGGGTCCCTTACTGGGTGCCGGGCGGCCCTGGTCTGTGGGGCGTCAGTTGCGCCAGGTGTCGTTGAGAACGACCTTGTTGCTCGCCGGAACGGTGGCGGTGCGGTTGGCACCGCTCTCCCAGGTGACGTTCCCGGCGGCGTCCTTGCGGACGTACTTGTAGGAGAACGCCGTTCCGGGCGGAAGGGTCACGTCGAGCTTCCACACCGGGTACGCGGAGGGGTCGAGCTTCAGGGCACCGGCCGGGTTCCAGTTCCCCAGTTCGACGCGGTCCCCGGTGACGTAGACGTCCTGTCCGGGCACGGTGGTGGCGTTCACGCCGAACGAGGCACCGGCCGGGGTGCTCCCCGTGCTCCCGCAGTTCCGCGCGCCCACGTGGACGGCGAGCGCCGCGTTGCTCCCGATGGTGGCGGTGAGCGTGCCGTCCGCCCCGACGGAAACGGTCCTTGCGTTCTGCACGTCGCAGTAGTCGCCCGCCGGCAGCGAGGTCTGGAAGGTCCGTGTCAGAGCGGTGCCCTCGTGGTTGATGGCCACGAACGCCTTGCTGCCCCGGCCGAACGCGATCTGGTCGTTGCCGTTGTCCCACCAGTTGGTCACGGCCTGCCCGCGCGCCGCGTTCCGGAAGCCGACCATGGAGGAGATCTCCGGCCACGCGTGCTGGCACTTCCACCCGTCGCGGTAGCACGCGGTGACCTGTCCGCCGTTCGGCGGCCCGGCGTCCTTGTCGGTCCACTCGTACCCGGAGTGCACGTCCGGCGACCCGTACGGCCAGGCCAGCATGAACACGCTGGCCAGCGTGTAGTCGGCGCCGTTCTTGTAGTTCAGCGTGTCGCCCACGCGCTCGGTGTCGTGGTTGTCCACGAAGACGCCGGCGCTGCCGGAGGCCATGTAGCCCCAGCCCTCGCCGAAGTTCTTCAGGTAGGCGAGCCTTTCGTCCTGGAAGACCCGCTTCAGGTCCCGCGCGTAGCGGAACTCCTGGACGTCGCCGTTGCCCAGGTACTCGCTCGGCGACACCGCCTCGCCGGCCCCGTGGATGGCCTCCTGCTTCCAGTAGGCGCCCGGATTCGTCAGCCGTGACTTGATGTTGGCGAGGTCGGCGGCCGGCATGTGCTTGGCGGCGTCGATGCGGAACCCGTCGACGCCCAACGACAGCAGGTCGTTGAGGTAGGCGGCGATCCGCCCCCGCACGTAGTCCTCGCCCGTGTCCAGGTCGGCGAGGTGCACCAACTCGCAGTTCTGGACGTTGCCGCGGTCCTGGTAGTTGGTGATCTCGGCCCGGCAGTCGTCCATGTCGGCGCCGGAGTACGTCCCCGGGTACGCGTACTTCGTATACGCGCTGCCCCCGGTCCCGACGCCGTCACCGGCGGCCATGTGGTTGATGACGGAGTCGGCGACGACCTTCACCCCGGCCGCGTGGCAGGTGTCGACCATCGCCTTGAACGCGGCACGGTCCCCGAGCCGACCGGCGATCTTGTAGCTGACGGGCTGGTACGAGGTCCACCACTGCGGCCCCTGGATGTGCTCCTGCGGCGGCGACACCTGGACGTACCCGTATCCGGCGGGCCCCAGGGTCTCGGTGCACGCCCGGGCCACGGACTCGAACCGCCACTCGAACAGCACGGCCGTGACGTCCTTGCCGCCGGGCGCCGCGGCAACGGCCTGCGGGGCCTGCGCGGTCAGCGTGGCGGCGGCCAGCGCGGCGACGGCGAGGAGCCCGGCGGCGCTCGCTCTGGCAGGTCTGGCAGCTCTGACAGACATGTGGGGCCCTCCTGGCGGAAGAGGTGGGGGGATTGCAGTGACCGTAGGGGCCGACCCCAGACCGTTGCAAGACCTTGCGCAAGAGATTGCAGAATTGTTTCCTGGCGGCCATCTCCCCACCGGGCCCCGCACGTTGGCCGGCACCGGTGAAAGGACGATGGGCGGCCGGGACATCCCAGCCGCCCATCTACCCCCGACCAAGGGGAACTCGTGTTGTCTTCGGCGTTCTCGGCCGGACCGGGTCAGTCCCCGCGCGGCGCCGTTCCCGTGGACCCGCGAACCACCAGCTCCGGCTGGAACACGTACTCGGTGCGCTGCACCGGCGTACCGCCCACGGCCTCCAGCAGCGCCCCGACCGCAGCGGTCGCCATGGCGCGCACGGGCTGCCGCACCGTCGTCAGCGGCGGATCGGTGAACGCGATCAGCGGCGAGTCGTCGTACCCCACCACCGAGACGTCCTCGGGCACCCGCAGCCCGCGCTCCCGCACCGCCCGTATCACGCCGAGCGCCATCGGGTCGCTGCCGCAGACGATGCCGGTGCAGCCGCGGTCGAGCAGGGCGCCGCCCGCGGCGTGCCCGCCCTCGACGGTGAAGAGGGTGCGCTGGATGAGCCCGTCGGCCTCCGCCCCCGGCACCGCCGCGGTGAACCCCTGTTCCTTGCGGGCCGACGGAACGTACCGGGTCGGCCCGATGGCCAGCCCGATCTTCCGGTGCCCGAGGTCCTCCAGGTGCCGTACGGCCATTTCGGCGGCGGCCCGGTCGTCCGGGGATATGAAGGGTGCGTTCACGTGCTCGTTGAACCCGTTGATCATCACGAACGGCACGCCGCGCGAGCTGAGCCGCTGGTACCGGGCGGGATCGGCGAGCGCGTCCGCGTGCAGCCCGGACAGGAACACGATGCCGGTGACCCCGCGCTCCTCCAGCTGCTCGACGAGCTCGTCCTCCGTGGCCCCGCCGGGCGTCTGCGTGCAGAGCACCGGCGTGTACCCGTGCCCGGCCAGCGCCTGTTCGATGACCTGGGCGAAGGCCGGGAAGATCGGGTTGGTGAGCTCGGGTATGAGCAGCCCGACGAGCCCGTTGCTGCGCCTACGCAGCCGTACGGGCCGTTCGTAGCCGAGCAGGTCCATCGCGGCCAGCACCTTGTGCCGGGTGCCGGCCGCGACGCCCGCCTTGCCGTTGAGGACCCGGCTGACGGTCGCCTCGCTGACCTGGGCCTGCGCGGCGATGTCCGTCAGCCGGAGCGGGGAGGTCACCCCTGCCACCACACCGCCGTGTCGGCGGGCAGCACGCCCGGCTCGGTGAGCTCGCCGCTGGCGAGCAGGACCGTGCCCGGTGCGGGCAGCGCGACCGGCTCCGCGGTGGTGTTGGCGGTGCAGACGAACGCACCCCGCCGGAACGCCAGCACGCCCTCCGGTGCCGGGAGCCACTCCACCGCGTCGCCGGCGCCGAGGTCGGTGTTCTCCCGCCGGATCCGCAGCGCGCTGCGGTACAGCTCCAGCGTGGAGGCCGGGTCGCCGGTCTGCGCCTCGACGCTCAGCGCGGCCCATTCCGCGGGCTGCGGCAGCCAGCTCCCGCCGTTGCCGAAGCCGTACGGGGCTTCGGTGCCGCTCCACGGGATCGGCACGCGGCATCCGTCGCGCAGGCCGTCCTGCCCGTTCTCCTTGAAGAACGACGGGTCCTGGCGGACCTCGTCGGGCAGGTCGACGACCTCGGGCAGGCCGAGCTCCTCGCCCTGGTAGACGTACGCCGACCCGGGCAGGGCCAGCATGACCAGCGCGGCCGCGCGCGCCCGCCGCAGCCCCGCCTCCGCGTCGCCCTCGCCGAACCGGGTGGCGTGCCGGACGACGTCGTGGTTGGACAGCACCCAGGTGCTGGGGGCGCCGACGGGGCGCATCGCGTCGAGCGAGTCGTCGATGGTGGCGCGCAGGGCGTCCGCGTTCCAGTCGGTGGTCAGGTAGTGGAAGTTGAACGCCTGGTGCAGCTCGTCGTGGCGCACGTAGAGGGCGGTGCGGTCGGCGCTGGGGGTCCAGGCCTCGGCGACGCCGATGCGGTCCCCGGCGTACTCGTCGAGGACCTTGCGCCAGGCGCGGTAGATCTCGTGGACGCCGTCCTGGTCGAAGAAGGGCAGGACCTGGTTGCCGAGCAGTTTCAGCTGCTCGTCGCGGCCGAGGTCGGGCAGGCCGGGCGCCTTGACGAGGCCGTGCGCGACGTCGATGCGGAAGCCGTCGACGCCGAGGTCGAGCCAGAACCGGAGCACGGACCGGAACTCGTCCTGTACGGCCGGGTGGTCCCAGTTGAAGTCGGGCTGCTCGGGGGCGAAGAGGTGCAGGTACCACTCCCCGTCCGCGACCCGCGTCCAGGCCGGTCCGCCGAAGATGGACTCCCAGTCGTTCGGGGGCTCTTCGCCGTCCTCCCCGCGCCCGGGCCGGAAGTGGAAGCGCTCGCGCAGGGGCGTGCCGGGGCCTTCCCGCAGTGCCTGCTTGAACCATTCGTGCTGGTCGGAGCAGTGGTTGGGGACGAGGTCGACGATGATGCGCAGGCCCAGTTCGTGGGCTTCGCGGATCACGGCGTCGGCGTCGTGCAGGGTGCCGAACATGGGGTCGATGGCCCGGTAGTCGGCGACGTCGTAGCCGGCGTCGGCCTGCGGGGAGGCGTAGAACGGGCTGAGCCAGACGGCGTCGACGCCCAGCTCCTTGAGGTAGGGCAGTCTGCTGCGGATGCCTGCGAGGTCCCCCATGCCGTCTCCGTTGGAGTCGGCGAAGCTGCGCGGATAGACCTGGTAGATCACCGCTTCTCTCCACCAGCCGGGCGCAGTGCCGGTGGCGGTGGGGAGTGTTTCGGCGAGGTGCTGGGTCATGACGTCCTTGGTTGGGTTCGGGCCGGGGGTACGGATGGGCGGGCGGGCGCGGGTGGTCAGCCCTTGGTGGCGCCCGCCGTCATCCCGGCGACGAGGTGACGCTGGGCGAAGACGAAGAAGACGGCGGCGGGGATGGCGATGAGGACCGAGGCGGCCGTCATCGGCCCCCAGTTGGCGGTGTACTGCGTGACGAAGGTCTGCAGGCCGCCCGCGAGGGTGAGGTTCTCGTCACCGACCATGAACGCGGAGGCGTACGCGACCTCGCCCCAGGCGGTGATGAACGAGTAGAAGCCGGTGACGGCCAGGCCGGGCTTGGCCAGCGGCAGGATGAGGCGCCAGAAGGTGCCGAAGGGGTTGAGTCCGTCGACCCGGCCGGATTCGTCGATCTCGACCGGGATGGTGTCGAAGAAGCCCTTCATCATCCAGGCGCAGAACGGCACGGCGATGGTCAGGTAGGTGATGATCAGCCCGACCGGCTGGTTGAGCAGCCCGAGCTGCCCCATCAGGTTGTAGAGCGGGACGATCAGGATGGCCATGGGGAACATCTGCGTGATCAGCAGGGTCCACATGAGCGGCTTCATGCCCGGGAACCTGAACCGGCTGACGGCGTACCCGGTGGTGGCGGCGATGAACACGCCGAGCACGGTCGTGATGCCGGCGACCAGCACGGAGTTGCCGAACCAGGTGAAGAAGGAGGTCTGCTCCACCAGGTAGCGGTAGTTCTCGAGGGTGGGTTCCTTGACGAAGTCGGTGGTGATGGCGTGCTTCGCGGGCTTGAGGGAGGTCAGGAGCACCCACAGCACGGGGAAGACGGCGATCACGGAGGCGACGACGAGGGTCGCGTGCAGCCCGACGGAGGCGAGCGGGGACCGCTTGCCGCGCTCGCGGACGCCGGCGGTTCGGTCGGTCGTGGAGGTGGCCACGGTCGTCACCACACCTCTCCCTGCTTGCGCAGCGCCCGTCGGTAGACCAGCGCGAAGATCATGAGGAGGGCGAGGATGAGCACGCCCCAGGTGGCGGAGCCGGCGAAGTCGCGCGGGCTCGCCACGAACGCCTGCCGGAAGGCCTGGGTGACCAGGATTTCGGTGGCGTCGCCCGGTCCGCCCCGCGTCAGCAGGAAGATCACCGGGAACATGTTGAAGGTCCAGATGGTGGAGAGCAGGATCACGGTCATGCTCACCGACCGCAGCCCGGGCAGGGTGATGTGCCGGAAGCGCTGCCAGGTGCTGGCGCCGTCCATCTCGGCGGCTTCGTAGAGCTCGCCGGGGATGGACTGGAGGCCGCCGAGGAGGGCGACCATCATGAAGGGGATGCCGAGCCACACGTTGACGGCGATGACGGAGACCTTGGCCCAGGTCGGGTCGTCGAGCCACGGGACGGCCGCGATGCCGCCGCCTTCGAGGAGCTTGTTGAGGATGCCGTTGTCGCGGTTGAAGAGGAACCGCCAGGCGAAGACCGAGACGAAGCCGGGAACGGCCCAGGGCAGGATGAGCGCCATCCGGTAGACGGCGCGGCCCTTGAACTCGCGGTTCAGCATGTTGGCCAGGGCCAGCCCCAGGGCGAAGGTGATGGACACGCACGCGACGGTCCACAGCACCGTCCACAGCAGCCGCTGCGTGAACACCGGGTCGGCGAGCACGGCCGTGTAGTTGTCGAGCCCGACGAACTCGTACGTGGCATCGATGTGATTGGCGCCGATCGTACGGGCGACATTGCGCTCGTTGGCGTTCGTCAGCGACAGGTAGACGCCGCGCACGAGCGGCCAGCCGATGATGACGCCGAGCACGATCACGACCGGGGCCACCATGGCCCAGGCGTACCAGTGCGTCGCGAAAGCACGCTTGAGCCCGCCGCGGTCCGCGGCGCGCTTCTTCGGGTTCGAGCCCTCAGCCGTGCGGCTCCGGGGGGGGGGGGGGGGGGGGGGGGGGGGGGGGGGGGGGGGGGGGGGGGGGGGAGGGGGGGGGGGGGGGGGGGGGGGGGGGGGGGTTTTCCCCCCGC